>DATAPK010000594.1:0-13597 GCA_036265245.1 Tepidisphaeraceae bacterium
GACTCCGCCGCGATCTTCGACTTGTTTGAGGATGGAGATATCGCCGCCGAGCAGGAAGGAGGGTGCGGTGGCGGGTTGAGAGAATGCGAGGGTGGGCATGAGCAGGCCGAGAAAAACGACCCACGCGGCCAGGAAAGAAAAATGGCCGCGTGTACGAGCGGAGTGATCGTACACGCGGCCGGCATCAATCGCGATCCCTGTCATGGTCACATTCGTTATCAGTGCCTGCGGCGGCGCGACAAGAGCGCCAAGCCGGCAATTCCAAAAGTCACAGCGGAGACTGGTTCAGGTGTGGGGGCCACCACGGTGTACGAGGCTAAAGCGGAACCGGCGGCAGTCGCACTATCATAGGAGGCACCGGCATTAAACGGCGCCGTGCCCGGCGGAGTACTCAGATTGTCGAGGGCATCGTAGGCGCTTTGCGGGCTGCCAAAAGTGGTCCAGACATCGAACTTAAGACTGTTTCCGACGCTGAGCCCAAGGGCTGCCAGCGGGAACGAGAAAGTTGTTGAGGGAGTCCCGGTGTAGACTTCGGTGATCGGCGCGGTCGAGCCGATCTGCGTCCAGCCTGTTGACGAGGAATATCCGTACAACTGGGCGCCGCCGGAAAAACCGGTGCCATCGAGAAAATTCCCGATGAAGAAATTCTCGCCGGTGCTGATGCCGTTCGCGCTGCCGTAGGGGTTGCCGGCAGTGGGGTCGCCGGCAGTGAAGTTGCCGTTGATGGCGGTTTGTCCGCCCGCGCCACCACCAACCTGAATGCCGACCTCGTAATTGGCGAAGTGGTTGGCCGTGGGACCAATGGTGGCGGCCGTGTTCAAGTTAATCTGAAAAGTAATGTTGGTCGCGTCGTTGGAGACGACCACGTTGGCGATATCGACCTCCGGGCCGCCATAATGATCGGTGCCCACAGTATCGTTATAAATTGTTTGCCCGGATGCCAGCCCGCTGAAGGCGGCTCCAAAGCAAAGGACGAGCAGACCCCTGACGTAGAGACGAGGCGTGACCATAAACCCTCCGAAGTGCAATCACTGGGCACTACTCCGGTTGAGGCGAGAACATCTCGCCTCCTCCTGCCGGAGTTGCATTTTCACCTACGAACCAGCCCTACCCTTGTAATCTAAGAAGGCAAAGTTGGCTCACAAGTCGGCCCAATGTAACGGCCCGAACGAACATAAATGTATCGCATCCCGAAAGACGCACACTGGATACTTGCGAATTAAACCTTCAAATTTGCGACACGGCAAAAACGCCGCCGCCGCACGCCCCAAATCAGGGCAGCGATCATCGCCAGCGATGACGGCTCGGGTACCAGCGTTCCCAGCGCCACGCTGCTGGGCGAGGGCATCGATACCCCAAACTCCGTCGCAAGAATGTTCAGATCCAGAAGGTTCACGATCCCATCGTAATTAAAATCGCCTTGTATCCAGGTCTGCTGATTTGCACTGCCGAAGTTGGCTGCCAGGGCATTGAAATCCTGCATGTTGACCGTGCCGTCCAAGTCGGCGTCACCATCAATCGTGTAGCCAATCACAATGGCACTTAAACCAACTGGCTGACCCCCAAAACTCGTTCTGCCCAGCGTTGCGTTGTCGGCATATCCCAACGCAAACCCGCCGGCGCTGAGGCTGGTTTTGAGACGGCCTGATTGCAATGCGATGCGAGTGTCGTTTAACAACGTGCCGGGCGTTGTGTAATTTTCGATCAAGGCGTTATTGGTTAAATCGAGTGAGCTGTTTGCGGCGATCGAGAGGGAGCCGACGATGCTGGTGCCCGCGGCGCTGTTGGGGCTTGCCTGGGCGGCGATGATTACGCTGCCGGCGTTGACGATCAGGCCGGCGGCGAGAATGTTTTGGAATTGCACAGCGCCGGCGCCGGCCTTGGTGATGTTTTTGCCGGTCGCGGTGAGATTGCCGGTGATATTTAATGTGCTGGCGGCGGGCGTGACGGTGATGGTCGTATCGCTGGCGAGAGTGAGGGGAGCGGCGATGGTGTGGCTGCCGAGCGTGACATTGATGGCGGCTTGTCCGGATGAAACGCCAAGCGTGATTCCGTTTCCGCTGTTCGGGCCGATCGTGTAACTGTTTGAATTATTGAAATTAATCGTGCCTGCGGTTTCGGCGCTGTTCATGGTGATGGTGCGCGGCGCCGTGATGGCGGAGCCGAAGTTGGCGATGTTGTCGGTGAACATCGGCACGCCGCCGGTCCAGTCGCTGGCGTTGTACCATGTGCCATTGGAATCGAGGTTCCATGTGGGCGAGGAAAGGCTGAAGGCATTGACGACGGGAAGTGCATTGCCGCTGGCGTCGAACATGGCGGTGGCGCCGCCGTTGTAGATGCTGACGCCGCCGGTTTGGATAGATTCGGGATACCACCAGAGGGCCCCTTCCCCGTCGTTGTGGGGCAGGTTCAAAACCATATTGCGAACGTCTGTGAATTCCATCTGCTGCCCGGCAGGTGTTTTAGCCCAGGAACCGGTATAGCTGCCGTTGGTTTTCCAGGGGTAGTTGGTTTCCAGAACCATGATTTTTTTCAGAGGATTCGAGGCGGTGGGATTGGGGTTGGCGGCGAAGTTTGTGTTGGCGAGCGTCGTCAGGTTGGTGGTCATCGTATTGATGCCGGTGGTGGAGGAGGAGTAGAAGTCGACGCCTTCGATATCGAAATCGGTGACGCCGCCGCCGCCGTTGGCGACGGATTTTTGCAGCATGCCGTAGTGAAATTGCGGCTGGCCGTCTTTGTCGCCTTTATCGATGCTGAGGGCGACGGGAATTCGCTGGCCAGGATCCTGGACTGCGCGAACGGCTGCGATGCCGGCATTGAGCAGCCCGCCATAGGCGGCCCAGCTTGCATTTTGCTGGGTTTGCGTGCCGCTGAAGTTGAGCTTGCCGGTGTTCCAGAGCAGGCCGCTGGTGGTTTCGTTGCCGAGCTGAACGATATCTGGCATGACACCGGCGGTTTTGAACGCCTGGAGGGTGCTTGTAGTGTAGCTTTGAACGGTGGATTCCAGTTGGGTCAGCGTTTGGACGGGGCTCGACCAGGCAGCAGGAATTGCCTGATGGCCTGGATCGGCCCAGGTGTCGGAGTAATGGAAATCCAAAATCACCTTGGCGCCGGTGGCTTTAAGTCGTTGGGCGAGGGCGATGTCGTAGGCGGTGGTTTGGATGGCGCCGGCGTTGGTATTGGTATAGGTGGTTTGGGGGTTAACGAAGATGCGGATGCGGAAGATGTTGTCGCCGTGGTTGACGAGGATTTGTTCGCCGGGCCGGGCGACGCCGCCGTCTTTAAAGGGGCCGGACGCGCCGCCAGCCGGGCTGCCGCTCAATTGTTCGATGGTGGGCAGGAGGGAAATATCCGAGCCGACATAGAACGGATCGGCCTGCGCGAATCGTGTCGAAATAGGCGCGGACACCACGCCGGCGATACACCAATACAACGCCCGCCGCCGCTTTTTACGTGCTGCTAAATCCATGGTGCAAATCACAAAACAGGGCAGTGGTGCAGTTTGAATTGTTTAGCCGCCGCATCTACGCGGTGATATTGGGAAACGCCGGGTGGGCGCGGCGGCTAAACCATCATGATGT
Source organism: Tepidisphaeraceae bacterium (assembly GCA_036265245.1). Taxonomy (GTDB): domain Bacteria; phylum Planctomycetota; class Phycisphaerae; order Tepidisphaerales; family Tepidisphaeraceae; genus DATAPK01. The sequence goes on from DATAPK010000594.1 coordinate 3,582, forward strand.
CAAACTGCACCCATACCAAAAACTCAAATCATCCGTCGTCGGCGACCCATTGCAAGCAATGAGAAGAATCCGGCCAAACCAATGGTTGGTTCGGGAACCAAAGTTCCCAGGGCCTGCGCGGGGCTGGCCATCGACTGGCCGAAATTTAACGCGAGAGCGTTGAAATCGGAGATATTCACCGCGCCGTCATAGGTTACGTCGCCGTCGGTCCAGAGTTTGCCGGTCGTCGCGCCGAAATTGGTGGCGACGGCGTTCAGATCCAGCAAATTAACCTTGCCATCGAGATTGGCGTCGCCGGCGAAGGTGTAACCGACCAATATTGTAGAGGAACTGACACCAGTGATTCCTCCGAAGGTGGTGCGGCCGAGGATCGTGTTGTCGGCGTAGCCGAGGGCGTGGCCACCGGTGTTGAGAGAGGTTGTGAGACGTCCGTTTTGGATCATCTGGCGGATGATATCGGCAGTGGCGGTGCCCCCGCCGGCGGTGTTGGAGGCGATCAGAGCGTTATTCGTAAGATCGATGGTTCCGCCGGCTTCGGCGAAGACGTTGGTCACCACGCTGGTGCCGGAGGCGCTATTGGCGGAGCCTTTGGCGGTGAATTTAATGGTTCCGCCGTTGGCGTCGAGGGTTCCGACCTGGACGCGCGTGAATTGAAGGGTTCCGCCGCCGGTTTCCTGGAGTGTTCGGCCGGCGGTGGGTGCGATCAAGGCCGAAGTGACGCTTAGCGTGCTGGTGGGGGCGACCGTCACCTTGATATCGCTCATCATCGTCACAGGAGCGGCAATGGTGTGGTTGCCGGCGAGAACCGTGATCGCGGCGAGTCCGCCACTGGCTTGCATGGTTAGCGCATTGCCGCCGACGGTGCCGATGGTGTAGCTGGTAGTGCCATTGAAGGTGACGGTTCCGGCGGTCATGCCGGTGCCATTGAGGGCGACCGTGTAGTTTCCAGAGGTGATGGTGCCGAAGTTGGCGCCGGCGTCGGTTGCGTTGGGGACGCCGCCGATCCAGTTTCCGCCGTCGGACCAGTTGCCGCTGTTGGTGCCTGTCCATAGCGAGCCGGGGAGAGAGGCCGCAGTAACGGTGTAGACGCTTAATGTAGAACCAGCGGCGGTTGCGCTGTCGTAGGTGCCGCCGGAGAATGGGGCCGTGCCAGGAGGAAGATTGGGATTGTCGAGTGCGTCATAAGCGGACTGGGGGCTGCCAAACGTCGTCCACAGATCGAATTTGAAACTATTTCCGGCGGTCAGTCCGAAAGAACTGAGCGGGAAAGAGAAGGTGCTGGAAGGGGCACCGGTGAAGACTTCGGTGGCGGTGGCCTGGGCGCCAACGGTGGCCCAGCCGGTGGTGGAAGAATATTGATACACCTGCGCTCCACCATCGAAGGTGTTGTTGGTGGCGCGATCGCCAAGGAAGCTGCCGATGAAAAAGTTCATTCCGGTGCTGATACCGACGGCGTTTCCGTAAGGCGTTCCGACGGTGGGATCGCCGAGGCCGAAAGTGGCCCCGCTGCCGCCGCTGCCGTTGATGGCGGTTTGGCCGCCGGCGCCGTTGCCGGTCTGGATGCCGAATTCATAATTGCCGAACCGGTTGTTCCCGATGTCGGCATTAGGGTTCATGTTGATCTGAAAGGTGATGTTGGTTGCGTCGTTGGTAATGACAACGCCGGCGATGTCGATCGCCTGATCGTTGCCGTTGTCGCCATAGTGATCCGTGACGGTGGTGTCGTCATAGGTAGTTGCCCATGCCGACCCTGAAAGTGCAAAACACGCCGCCAGAATCAATGCCCGTTTCGAAGCCGCGTTGGTCATTTAGAATTCCTCCGTGGGTGCAGAGTAACACGTTTTTCCCATCCGCCTCTGCGAAGTTGCGAAGTTATTCTTCACAATTGCGACAGGGGTGGATATAGTGCCGGGCGTTGGCGGCTTCACATTCCAATAAAACGGTTCGAGTTGCGTTGGTCCTGCCGACCGAATACGCGTATGCGCGAGGCGTGATGCGCGGGATCATCGCGGCGACGCGCGAGCGGAACCTTTACGCCAGCGGCCTGCCGGGCAAGCGAGGGGTGGAGCGGCTGCCGTGGCTGTTTAATGTCTATCGCGGGATTTACGGCCACTCCAGCCGGTATCTGACGAAATGGTTCGGTGACTGGAATCCGGACGGGATCATCTGCCAGATTTATGACGATCGATTGGCGCGGGTTTATCGCGAGACGCGCAGGCCGGTGGTTGAATTGTTCGAGAGCCGATCGAAATCGGAGTTTCCGCGAATTCTTCCGGATGATGTTGCGACGGGGGAGATGGCGGCGCGGCATTTTCTGGAACGTGGTTTTCGTCATTTCGGATTTTTTGGGGCGACATGGATGCTCTGGTCGGGCGAGCGCGGGGCGGGATTCAGGCAGGAGATCGAGCGGACGTTCAACGAGCGCGCCAAGAACGCAAAAGACGGTGAGCCGCCTCGCGAGTTTTCATTTTCAAATTATGGAGCAATCGATCAGTCTGCGCCATCGGTGCTGAGGGGTTCGCATGAGCGGCGGCGAGCGGCGATGGGAGATTGGCTTGCGTCGCTGCCAAAACCGGTGGCGGTTTTTGCGGCGAACGATCTTTGGGGATCAGAACTCGTGCAGGCAGCGCGAGAGCGCAGCCTGCGCGTGCCGGACGATGTCGCGATCCTGGGCGTGGACAACGAAGAATTACTGTGCGAGCTTTCGCATCCGCCGCTTTCGAGCATACGAATGGGAACCGAGCAAATCGGGCGAAAGGCGGTGGAAGTTCTTGAAATGCTGATGCGATCAAAGCGCGCGCCTGCAACCGTTCCGCGCGTGGCGCCGGTGGAAATCGTGACGCGGCAATCGACCGATGTGCTGGCCGTCGAAGATTCTGATGTGGCGGCGGCGCTGCGTCACATTCGCTTGCGCGCTGTCGAAGGACTGAGCGTGAAGCAACTGCTCGCGGAGATTCCGGTGAATCGGCGCACGCTTGAGCGGCGATTCATTGGCGTTTTGGGTCACACGCCTTTGCAGGAGATTCATCGCGTGCGCCTTGAGCGTGCGAAGGTTCTGCTGCAAACAGAGCTGCCGATTTACGATGTTGCGCAGCGATCGGGTTTTGCGACGCCGGAATATCTGGCGACAAGTTTTCTGCGTTCGACGGGCATGACGCCGACCACATACCGGAGACAATTCGGCCCGCGCAGCCGATGGGAACAACTGCCCACCACGCTCACCGATTGATCGCAATTTTTGCACTGTCGCAAATTTGAATGAGGTATTCGCATATATGGAGGGCGGAAGTGATTTTCTGGGTTAGACTGATTTCCGTAGTCGGTTGAACTCATGTCGCGGCATTTGCCGGAGGTTCGAATATGGATCACAATCGCAGGATGCGGGGCTTTACGCTGGTCGAACTGCTTGTCGTCATCGGCATTATTGCCGTGCTGGTTGGCATCCTGTTGCCGGCTTTGAATAAAGCGCGCATAGCGGCCAATGCACTCAAGTGCAGTTCAAATCTTCGACAACTGGTCATTGCCACAGAAATGTTCGCCAACGATCACAAGGGGTATCTGCCTAAAGCGGAAAACAACGGCAGCCCGATGATGCAGGGTTGGGCGAATCGTTTGGGGACACGCTGGGAATTCGATGACAACATGTGGAGTTGGCAATGGGCGATTTATAAATACGCGGGCAAGAATGCCGCTGTCTTCCAATGCCCTGCCGATACTGATCCCAAACTTCGTTATATCTGGAATGACTCTACAGTGGTCAACGGAAAAGATGACAACTTTGCCGGCAGCTACCGCATGAATTGGAGCAACGAAATTCTGACGGCAGTGGGAACCTCGACTCCGAATCTGTCGACCAATTACAACGGCACGATCATGACCTCGCCGAAGATCACGCAGATCAAGCCGGCGGAGCGCGCGATCATATATATGGATGGCACATCCACATTGGGCGATCAGGTGAATTTCCAGGGCACCGCCTCATCCGATTACAACAATGTGAATTTGAAAAACCAGGGTGATTCCACGGTCAACGTTCGCCAAAACAATCCTTACAACGTTGCTTACCGTCGGCATTCCCGGTCTTTCGGCGATTACAATAGCGCCCAGGCATTGGACAAAGGACGAGCGAACTATGCCTTTATGGACGGCCACGTCGAGACGCTGACGTGGAATGAAACGTGGGGATCGCTGGGAATGGAAGCAACCGGATTAGAGAAAACTCCCTGGCAAGTGACCGGCTTCCTGACGGGTCAAGTAACTCGATAATTGTTATCGCCATTCAAGTTGTCTTTGGATTTGTGATGCGAAGCAGAATGTTCTTTCGCACATCGAGCTTGTTGATCGTATTGCTTTTTGCATGCCTGTGCTTTGGCGCATCGCCTGAGAAAAACAGCGGTATTATCGCCGGCGTCGACATTTCGATGCTTCCCGAGATCGAAAAGGCGGGCGGGGTTTATCGCGATCAGGGTAAGGCGGGGGATGCGATTCAGATTCTTCGCGATCATCATTGCACGCTCTTTCGCGTGCGGTTGTTCGTTAAGCCCAGCACCGATTTCAATAAGAGTTACGGCGCGACGCAGGATTTGAATTATGTCCGGGCGCTGGCCAAGCGGATCAAGGCGGCGGGCGGGGAGTTTCTGCTGGACATTCATTATTCGGACACATGGGCTGATCCGGGCAAGCAATTTAAGCCCGCGGATTGGGAGGGGATGGATTTCGATGCGCTGGTGAAGCAGGTTCACGATTATACCGCGTCGGTGATCAAGGATTTGCAGAGCAACGATGCGGGGCCGGACATGGTGCAGGTGGGGAATGAGATTACTAGCGGAATGGTTTGGCCCGATGGGAAAGTGCTGGATGCGCCGGCGGATAAGGAAGCGGTTCAGTGGCAGCGATTTTCGCAGTTTCTGAATGCGGGGGCGAAGGCAGTGCGCGAGGCGCAGACGCCGGGGCATCCGATTCGCATCGTCATTCACATTCACGGCGGCGGAAAGCCGGGGCTGCCGAAATGGTTTTTTGAGAAACTCAACCGCAACCCGGTGGATTTTGACATCGTGGGTCTGAGTTTTTATCCAGCGTGGAATGATTCGCTCGATGCGCTGAAGAAGAATATGAACGAGGTGGTGCAGGCAACGGGCAAGGATGTGTTGCTGGCGGAGACGAGTTATCCGTGGGCGGATATGGGAATGAAGGATAACGCAGCGATGCAATGGCCGCAGACGAAAGAGGGGCAAAAGCAATTTGTCGTCGATTTGAACGCGGCGCTTGGGGCGGTGCCCGATCATCACGGGCTGGGGTTTGCGTGGTGGTATCCGGAGGCGATTCCGGTTCAGGGGCTATCGATTTGGCGAGGCGGGCGGGAGGCGCTGTTTGATGAGCATGGCAATGCGCTGCCGGCGATGGATGCGTTTGATGGGGGCGAGCCGAAGGGGAAATGAGATTCATGTCCCGGGGTTTGGTCTTCTATGAATCAGTGCAATCACGATAGAGACGTCGCATCTGCAGCATTCTGGTTATTCCGCGCCGATATGCGCGCCCTTTTCGGCGACGGAACGGCGCATGAGCAGAACGGCGAAGATGAGGAACATGGCGACGGCTGCGGAGGCCCAGAAGACATCGAAATAAGCGAGGGATAATGCCTGGGTGTTTCGCAGTTGGGAGAGCGATTGCAGAGTCATGAGGCGAGATTGGATCGCGTCGCCATTTTGCGGGAGGAAGAGAGTTTGCCCGCGTTGAAGCAGATCGGTGACAGCGGGGTTGAACTGATCGAGCGCCTCGTTTAGGCGAAGGGTATGAAATTGCTCTCGGCGTTCGAGGATGGTCTGGGCAACAGAGGTGCCGACGCTTCCGCCTTCATTGCGCAAGAGGGCGAGCAATCCGACGGCGGCGCCGCGCATTTCGCGGGGGATGTATAAAAACGCGGCGACATTGAGCGGCGCGAAGATCATCGATAGGCCGACGATCAGCACGACGCGAGGCCAAACCACCTGCCACGGGCTGATGCCCAGGTTTAATCGGGACATCCAGAAATTTCCGAGGGCGAGGACGGCCAGGCCGGCGGCCATCAGGTATCGGGCGTCGACCCCGCGTGTGAGAAGCAGGCCGACGACCATCAGCACCATGACGGCGAATAATCCCGCGGGGGACAGCACCAGGCCGGAGGTGGTTGCGTCATATCCAAATAATGTCTGGAGCAACGCGGGAAGCGACGTGGTATTCGCATAGAGCACGCCAAAGGCGCAGAAAATGATGAGACAGCAGGAGCGGAAATTTCGATCGAGCAGTGTGCGGAAGTTGATCAGGGGATTGGCGATTTTTAATTCGCGGTAAATCAGTCCCCCGAGGCAGACGACGAATAGGAACGTGAGCGTTTGGACGCGGTAGAAGGGATCGCCGAACCAATCCCATTCCTGGCCTTTGCTGAGGCCAATCTCCCAGCAGACCATGGTGATGCTCAGGAGGCAGAGGCCGAGTAGGTCGAACCGGCTGTGCTGTTTGCGAGCATCGGCGCGCTGGGTTTTAAGATAGTCGGGATCGGTAACAACGGCGCTGCACATGAAAAAGGCCAACATACCGACGGGAATGTTGAGATAACAAATCCATCGCCAGCCGTAGTTGTCGGTGATGTAGCCGCCGAGGGTGGGGCCGACGACGGGGGCGAGGAGCGCAGCAATGCCGAAGACGGTTTGAGCGGCCCCTTGTTTTTCTTTGGGGAAGGCGTCGAGAAGAATTCCCTGGCTGGAGGGTTGGAGGCCGCCGCCCGCCAGGCCCTGCAACACGCGGCAGGCGATGAGCATGTTGAGACTGGTTGCCATGCCGCACATGGCAGAGGCGAACGTGAAAATCGCAATGGACAGGAGAAAATAATTTCGCCGGCCAAGACGCACACTGATCCAGCCGGAGATGGGGAGGATGATGGCGTTGGCGGCGAGGTAACTGGTGATGACCCATTCGCTGTCGGTTACGGGGGCCGACAATCCGCCGGCGATGTAACGCAAGGCGACGTTGGCGATCGTCGTATCCAGCACTTCCATGAAGGTCGGGATCACGACCGCCAGCGCGATGAGCCAGGGGCTGATTGCGCGCGGGCGAGAGAGCGGAAGGGGAAGATCGATTGCCGAGGTCGTCATCGCAAAAAACTCCTGCCCGTTCTCATCCTTCGCTGGCGAGTGACATTGTAGCCAAAATTATTGTCGGCGTCGTTGCATTTGAAGATTTGTGATTTTCCATCTCGCCACACGCATTTGTAATGCTTTGATCTGCGTTGGTATTATCTCCAGCAGATATGACATCTCTCAAATTCTGGTCGATCATTATTTTCTTTGCCCTCAGCATTGGCGGTTGCTCGGCATCATTGGATTCCAATGAGAAGCCGGCGGGCATTAACACCGCGATGCTTCACGCGGATGTCGTGACGCTGCATCCGCTGAGTATGAACGGCGCGAAGCCTCCTGATGGCGCGCTTGAGCAGGCCGCCGATCGGATTCGTCCGTTTCTTCGTGGGACGCTGCGGATTGAAGAAACCTCCATGCGGAATACGCCTACGACGTTACCCTCACATCCTGTGTTTCGATCCAATCGATTCAAGCCATCGCTGGCGGATATTACGCTGGTTTATATTCCCAACTCGCCCGAAATTGGCCGGGGGTTATTCAGCCGATTTGACGACCAGCATCAGCAGATCGTCCTTAACGCCGCCGGCATTCATGCGATGACTTCGCCATTTTTATCTGAGCGAGATGCGTGGGCAATCGTCATCACCCACGAACTTGGCCATGCGATGGGCGTGCCCGCGGGAGCCGGCCATAGCTGGGAAGATGGCCACTGCACGAACCCACGCTGCGTGATGTATCCGCGAATGGATATGCGGTCGATTTTAGCGGCCGTCTTTTCGCTCGGGCCGCCTCGTGGTTTTTGTGATCAATGCCGCGCCGAACTCGAATCGGCTCGGAATGCTCAGTAACGGTACGAATAGTTTGATTGCCCCCCTACTCGGACTTCATAAACTGATTTCTCAAATATGCCTACGCGCCTGAAGCTTGAACCTGCGAAGATGGAGGATGCTGCAGAGCTTGCCGCGCTGCATACCGCCGTCGCGGATCATCTCACGTCCATTCATGGCCAAGGTCCGTGGTCAGGCGAGACTTCCGAAAAAGGCGTTTTGTTCGCGATGCGGAATTCTCATGTTTTTGTTGTACGACATCGCGGAGAGATCATTGCGACGTTGCGATTAGCCACCAAAAAGCCGTGGGCCATCGACAGAAGCTATTTCACCAAATGCCAGAAGCCGCTGTATCTTCTGGCGATGGCAGTCACGCCGGCCAAACAACGGCAAGGCCTTGGCCGGCAATGTTTGGAAGAGGCCAAAAAGATTGTCAAGGCATTTCCCGCCGACGCGATTTTTCTCGACGCGTACGATGCCCCCGCCGGCGCCGGCCCGTTTTACGCCCACTGCGGATTTACCGAACGCGGCCGAGTCACGTACCGAAACGCGCCACTGATTTATTATGAGATTCTGCTGACATAGAGCGGGCCACTGATTAATCATCGCGCACACCGGGAATCTCAATCGCATGCCATCTCCCCCACCGGTGTGGGTCCGTATTCTTGGTCATGCCAATCCGGAAATTCAGCCGTTCGCAAATTTCCACGCTGTGTGCGGATTGAAGAGGCGCGTGTGCGCTTTAAAGAGGCGCGCATCCACTTCAAATATCGCACCCAAATAGCGCTGCGGACGGCGTCCGATTCACTGCGCACGCGCGGAAACATCCTGCGCACGCTGTCCCATCGCTGTGGGAAGAAGTCTCACACCCTCCGCACGGTGCGCAATCCACTGCGGGCGCAATCAAATTCGCTTGGGAAACAGAGATTGGCTTTCCGTACCTCGGCTGGCGATGTGAAAATGCAGTTGGAATCGATTTTGTTGTTACCGGAGAGAGCAATCGCCACAAACTATCTTCACAAAACCCAATGGTGTCAGGCTTTTTGCTTTCTCTGGTAATTACTTGCCGCGTAACCTGTCCCAGAAGGAACTCTTCTTTGCTTCAGGCGCGCTAGCTATCAGATTCGGCCGATTGGGATCGACGATATCGGTCACCGTGTGCTCAACGAATTTCTGCCATAACGCTTTCGATCCCTCCCGCCGCGCCAGCGCAGATTCTTCGAGATAGACCGGATAGAGGGCCAGAAACTTGATGGTTTTCTCAGGTGTAATCTGAAGATTCTCAAATGCTTCGGGAAGTGTTCGTGACGGCGCCAGAAACGCCGCTTTGAAAGGAATGGCCGGCGACCAGGTCTTGGCTGGCTGACCGTTATCCAGCGTATGGCCAACCCACAAAAATGCCCCATACTTGTGCGGAAAGCGAGCGACGAACTTCAGAAACTTGATCGGCCAGAAGTTTTCTTCTTTCTTCCATCCATCCTGATTTGGAAGAATCCATTCTTTCGGCAAGCGGATTAACAATTCCATGTAGGCCTGCTTTGAACTGTCTTTTGGCGACTTCATCGGCCGATCGCTCATGCCGCTGCTCACCAATGTCCATTCTGGAAACTGGTCCGACGGAGGCACGATAATGACATCAATATGCACCTGATCCGAGATAATCTCGTGGAACACCCCATTAGTCGGCCCAACGTGCTGTTTGATGTGTTCGGTGATCGCTTCGAGATGCACGCCCGCCTTGGAGGGAAGCTCAAATGGCTTGGCGCTCTCTTCATAGGTGTACAGCTTCTGAGACGGATTCAGAGGATCGGGCTGATCGGCGGACATGTACACAAATCTATAATTGGAAAATATGATTCGATCAAGGCGCGGTCGTCGCCGGTGCCGCTGTCGCCATATACGGCTGCAGCACCTTCCCTGCATCCGGACCGGTAGATTCTTCTTTGAAATGCACGGTGGGCGTGACGGATAGGCCGATGAAGAGGGGTGATTTGTCTGGGTCGTAATCGACGAGTTCGATTCTGACGGGCAGGCGCTGGACGACCTTGACGAAATTGCCGGTAGCGTTTTCAGG
>DATAPK010000595.1:0-5141 GCA_036265245.1 Tepidisphaeraceae bacterium
CTGAGCAGGCTCAGGTGGCTTCCCGGAAGATCGATCACATTGACACCACCCGCGGCCGATGCGCCCCAGCCGTTGGAAGGATCGATCTTATAAAAGATGTTGTGCATGGGACGATCGGTGGCGCGGAACACCAACACCGAGCCGGAATATGGTCCAGGTCGATAACTGGCGGCGGCCCGCGAATTCACTTTTCCGACATCCTTTGGATTTGCCACACGCATGGCGGCGGTGATATTTGGAGGATCATCGGCGGAGGCGATTTCGGCTTCTGCAAGAGCTCGCCGACGATTCACGCGGTCGCGAAGATATTGCACGCGATTAGGCTTTGCGATCAGAGAATATACATGCAGCGCGAATCGCTGCCAGGCCGGCCGCGATTTTCGACCGGCGGGTGTGAAGGCGTCATAGATCGCCAACATCGAAACTGTCTCGCCCATCGCCTCCAATTGCCGCGCGGTTTCGTAGGCAAGAAGGCCGCCAAAAGAATATCCCGCCAACTGGTACGGGCCCTTCGGCTGGACGAGACGGAGATTTTCCAGCATCGCGGCGGCAATTTCCTCAACACGCGTGAGGGGCTTTTGTTCGCCGTTTAATCCTGGCACGGTCAAACCGTAACACGGTTGCGTTGGTCCAAGTTCTGCCGCCATGGCCGCGAAGGTCACCGGATGCCCGCCAAGCCCCGGGAAGAAAAATACGGGCGTGAGATTGCCGCGCGATTGGAAGTCGACAATGCCCACGCGAGGCGGCGCCGTGTCGCGATCGGCCAACCCCTCTGCCATCGCATCGATCGATGCGTAATCCCACATGAGACTGGCAGGCAAGTCGCGATTGAGCCACCCCGCCAATCCACCCGTCATTCCGATCGCGCCAAGCGAATCCACGCCAAGCGAATGAAGCGGCGCGGCGGTATCGATCGTCGCGGGATCGACGTTCAATGACCGTGCCACTTCGCCGACAATCCAGGTGCGAATGTCATCGGCCGAGCGGACGATCTGAGTCGTCGGAGATTCAGACGGCAGTGTGGGCATGCGAAGAAGTTTCCAATCGTTCAAGTTTCTGGTTCACATAGGCATCGTGAGTCGCTTTGCGGCTGATCTTGCCGCTCGTGGTTCGTGGCAATGCACCGGGTCGCAATAACACCACGTCGTATGGGGTCACTTCATGATCGGCTGCAACCGCGGCACGGAGATTGTTTCGCACTACGTCAGGATTGAATGCGGACGAACTTTCGGAGCTCGCTGGCCGTCCATATTCGCGGCGCACTTCCGCGACGATCACCAGTCGCTCGGCATCGCTCACCTCCACAGAGAATGCCGCTGCACCCGATGAGGCGATGGCGGGATCAGCCGATTCAACGGTGCGTTCCAGATCCACAGGGAAATGATTTCGGCCGGCGATGATAATCAACTCTCGCAACCGACCAGTGATGAAGAGTTCGTCGCCGATGACAAATCCCAAATCTCCCGTTCGAAGCCATGCGAGTTCATCGCCCTTCTCTGAAGCTGCCGGCTTGAGACGAGCGTTAAATGTCGCGGCGGTTGCATCGCGATTGTTCCAATATCCTTCGGCGCAGCTTTCGCCGGCGACCCAGATTTCTCCGATCGAGTCCGGCGGGGTTCGCTGGCAGGTTGAGGGGTCGACAATCGCCAGTTGCGTGTCGCCGAATGGCTGGCCGCAACCAACGTGCCCACTCGCATCACCCTCAGCCAGCAACGTTCCATCGGCTGCTCGTCGCGCAGATTGTCGGAGTTCTCCCGGACCGGTGACGAAGAGCGTTGCTTCGGCCAGGCCATAGCACGGAAAAAAAGCGTCTCGCCGAAAACCGCAAGGGGCGAAGGCGTTTGCAAACCGGTCGAGCGTTGCCGCGCGCACCGGCTCAGAACCGTTCAGCGCATTCCGCCATTTGCTTAGATCCATCCTCGCTTTTTGCTCGGGCGAGATTTTGTCGACGCACAAGTCATAGGCGAAGTTCGGCGCCGGACTGGAACAGACCCCATAATCCGAAATCATCTGAAGCCATTGCCACGGGCGCATCAGGAAGCGTTCGGGCGGCATGAACACGCATCGCGCGCCGGAATACGCCGCCTGAATCACCAGTCCAATGAGCCCCATGTCGTGGAATAATGGCAGCCAGCCGCCGATGGTGTGCGTGGAATCATGGCCGCACGCTTCGGCGATCAGGGCGCTGTTTCGCATCAAGTTGGAGTGAGTAACGATCACGCCGCGTGGCGTACCGGTCGATCCCGAAGTGTATTGGAGCAACGCAACGCGCTGGTCGGCCGTCGAGATTGGGCGGTTTCCGACAGCCGAAGAATTGTCCACGATACCTGAATCGATCCAAGTCGTGTTCGGGGCGAGCACCCCGCCGGTGTCGAGTCGCTGACGTGTATCCTCAGTGCCAATCGCGAATCGAGCGCCGGCGTCGGCAACGATCCCATGCAATCTGGACTGGGCTCGCTGATGTCGCGGCAGGCTGACGGGAACCGCGATCGCGCCCGCGTACCAGCAGGCGAAGAGCGATTCGATAAAGGCTAACCCCGAGGGAAGCGTCAGCAGCACCGGCTGCCCGGCGGCGCCCCGCTCACGCAGCAAGGCCGCCAATGCACTCGCCCGCTGATCGAGCTGTGACCATGTGATCGAACGAGCATCAGACGCTCCGTCCGCGAGAAAAGTGTAGGCGACTCGATCCCCCTCGGTTTTCGCGCGATGATGCAAAACCTCCGCAAGCGTGGCCGGTTCTGAGCCGCGCTTAATCAACTTGTTGCCGTCGGTAGCGCTCAAATCGCCTCCGATCCCGCCGGCAATGGCGCCCGGCTTGGGAAACGTGGCTCCACGCTCGCCTGCAACCCAGGGGTCTGCCGCAGCGTGATGCCCGGGGCAGGTTGAATCTGTTCTGAATTGAGCGGCCGAACGCGAAACCGTTGCGCCAAATCAGCCAGAATGATCGTTCCTTCCATCAGCGCGAAATACATTCCCAAACACTGATGTCGGCCGCCGCCGAAGGGGAAATACGCGTATCGATGAAGCTGCTTTGAATCAGACCCGATGAACCGCGTCGGGTCGAACTTCTCCGGTTCGGGCCAGAAATCCTTGTGCCTGTGCGTGAACCATGTCGAGATCAACACGCATGCGCCGCGCGGCACGGCATGGCCGTGAATCACATCGTCCCCGTTCGCCACCCGCGCCATGTACCACACCGGCGGATAGAGCCGCATGGTCTCCTGGAAAACACCCTGCGTATATGGAAGCTTGGGGAGGTCGGCCAACTCCGGACTTCGGCCGCCAAGCACCTCATCCACCTCTTTGTGAAGCTTCGCTTCGATTTCTGGATGTTCTCCAATCACCTTCCATGCCCACGCCAGCGCTAAAGCCGTCGTCTCATGACCACCCACCAGCAGGGTCACGATTTCATCGCGCACTTGGCGATCATCCATCGGCCCACTATCGGTTTCGGCCTCGATCAGCAATGTCAGGATATCGCGCGGCCGATCGGTGGGTGCCTGGGCTCGCCGCCGCGCGATCATCTCATAGCACACCGAGTCGATCACCTGTTTTCCCGAGGCAAAACTGGCATTTCGGTCGGGCGTGAGCTGCACCGGCACGCCGAACACCGTCCATGAAATCTTCCCCATGTCGTTGATGGTCAGCGTGATCGCGCTGCACAAATCAGCAGACGCTTTGTCGGAAAGATCATCGCTGAACAGAGACTCAACGACGATCCGCAGTGTCAGGCGCGTCATGGCCGTGGTGATGTCAACGGCCTCGTCAGCGGCCGCTGACGCCTGCCATGCGTTGGCGGTGTGGGCTGTCTCGCGCGTCATGACAGAAACAAACGGCGCAACCCCCGGCGGCATGAAATCCCGCTGCATCAGCCGGCGCTGCGATCGCCAGCGCGGTCCGTCGCTGGCAAGCAAACCATCTCCCAGCATCATTTTCACCAGCGATGCCCGGCGATAATTCTCGCGGTGAAGGATGGTGTGAACGTGTTCCGGATGGATAAAAACAAAGCAGGTCCCGAAGCGCGTCTGATAACGCACCACGTCGCCATAACGTTCGATTAAGCCACCAAGAAATTCAATGGGGCCAATTTCCAGATTGTACGAAATCAGCCCCGCCGGACCGGGCGTGGGTTGTCCCGTTTCTGCCAGCGCAGGCTGGCTTATTATGGGCGCGAGGGGATCTTTGTTTTGCGAATCTTGGCCACCCATAACGCTGTTATCGCTTTAAACGCCACTAGAGTTTAATGCCTTACCTCACGCTGCCCAGCCATCTTACCGTGCCGCCGGCATGGGCGCGCATGCATCTTTTAATCCAGGCAATATAATATTAACGTTACGCGTGGCAATTTGGGTCCTCTTTCTCGGCATTCATCTCTGGCTATACGCAAAAATGGGATCTTGCCCCTGAGACGGTCACAATCGAATTGGGATTCATCAATGTATTGCCATCACCGCCAGAAGTTGCGCGCAGATAATCGGCAGCAACTCGGCAAGCGGCACCACTGCCGCATACACAACCGCCGGCGCGCTAGATGATGTCATTTCCGATGCAAACTGGAGCGTGGTCGAACTGGACATCACCCCTGCGATCCAGCCACTGAGAATGACAAAGTTTGTCTTCATCAAAATCCGCGCAACGCAGGCAATGACAAAAACCGGTGCCAGCGTGACAACGGCGCCCAAGCCCAACAATGCAAGCCCGGAGCTGTTGGCGGCGCGCTGAATGAAATGATCGCCGGCCTGGAATCCAACACACGCCAGGAAAATCGCCAATCCAAAATCGCGAAAAAGCTGATTTGCCGCTGCAGGCATATACCAGACCACCGGCCCCAGGCTGCGCAGCCGCGAAAGCACGATGGCCGCAAAGAGCGCGCCCCCCGCTAAACCAATATGAATCGCTCCATGAAGTTTTGGAAGCGCCAGCGGAATGCTTCCCAACAGCACCGCCGCAAAAATCCCCAGAAAAATCGGCGCCAATTGCGAATGATCCAGGGCCTTCACCGAATTCCCAAGCTCGGCCTCCACAACTTTCAAACCCGCCTTGGGTCCCACCGCCGTGATGCGATCACCAAAATGCAGCCGCAGCGATCCGTTGGCCACCAGATCAACCCCCGATCGATGAACCACTCCAACCACAACACC
>DATAPK010000596.1:0-3262 GCA_036265245.1 Tepidisphaeraceae bacterium
TCCTTCACGTACGCATTCAAAAAGTCTCTTGAAAGGAGAGTTGTTTATGACCCTGCCTACCCGAATCAATCGAGCAATGGTCTTCGACCCGTTCGAGGCCACCCAACGTGATTTTGATACCGCCCTCAACCGCTTTTTCAGCGGCCGCGACGTCGCCCAAAACGGCCGCGGCTGGGTACCCAACAGCGTCGATGTTCGCGAAGACGGCGACCATCTTTACGTCGAAGCCGAATTGCCCGGCTTCAAAAAAGAGGAAGTCGAGATCACGCTCGAAAATCAGAATCTAACGATTTCCGCCGAGCACAAAGCCGAGAAAAACGAAGGCGAAAAAGGCGACTGGCTCCTCCGCGAGCGACGCTATTCTCGCTTCCTCCGCAGCTTCACCCTCCCGCCCACCGTCGACGACCAAAAAGTCGACGCCAAGCTGAACGACGGCGTGCTCACCATCACGCTCAACAAACGCGAAGAAACCAAACCGCGTCGGATTTCAGTCGGGTAATTTTTAACTTTGTTCCCCCCGGAGGCGCGATCCGCGCCTCCGGGGGAACATTTTAACGCGATTGTCTATTTGAATTTTCCAAAACAATCGCCGCATTTCTCTGTAGTATTGGCAATTTCACCCGCTTAATCGCGCTACGGCGAAGCCTCCCGGAATAATCTTCCGCCTTCCAATTCAAGATTTCGTTCACATCAACCAATCCACTTGCAAAACGAGGCTTCAGCGACGATTCATTCGTCCAGGGCGCTTTATTGTTCCACGGGCAAACATCCTGGCAAATATCGCATCCATAAAGCCAGTCGCCCATTTGCAATTGAAGGCCCGCATTGATCTCGCCGCGATGCTCGATGGTGAGATAAGAAATACATTTTCGCGCATCAAGCTGATACGGCTCCGTGATCGCCCCAGTCGGACAGGCATCGATACATCGGCGGCACGTGCCACATCGATCGATCGCCGGCTCATCGGGCGGCAGGTCGAGTGTCGTGATGATTTCGCCAAGAAAAATCCACGAGCCAATGTCTTCATTAATCACGCAGGTGTTCTTGCCGATCCATCCAACTCCCGCCCTGGCAGCCAGATCTTTTTCCATCACCGGGGCAGTATCAACCGCGCAGCGCGTATGTGCTTCCGGCGCGATCTGGCAAATCCAATCCGCCAACTGATGCAGGCGAGGCTTGATGATTTCGTGATAGTCATCACCCAGTGCATAACGCGCGATCTTACCCGTTTCCGATGCCGCTCTCTCCGCCAGCGGCGCGTGATAGTTCAGCGCGACACAAATCACACTCTTCGCGCCGGGCACATACGTCGCCGGATCAACGCGTTCGTCGAATCGTTTGGCCAGATACTCCATCGACCCATGTTGGCCATCGTCAAGCCATTGGCGGAAATAATCGCGGTATTTCGACGGCTGCGCCGAAGCAATGCCAACCAGATCAAACCCAAGCGATCGTGCCCGCTGTTTAATTTCGGCGGCGAGTTGGTTCGGATTGATATCAGCGCCCGCTTCAATCATGTCGCACGCACGCTCCGCACGCGTTCCAGTTCGGCTTCCATCGACACGCCGACAACAGGTGTGTTCAGCGCGTTGGTCCCCAGCGTATTGATCTTATGAACGAATTCGTTGATCTGATGGACGAGTTTTGTCACGCGCGCTTCAGTCGTTGCGCTGGCCAGATCGGATTTCAGGCCATCGATAATCTTCCTCCAACGGATTTCATCCGGCGTGAAATCGTTCTTCCGCAAAATCCGAATCGCCCACCACGTCATTCGCGCATTTTCATCAGCCGGCATCGGCTCCAGTTCCAGCGGCTTGCCGGCCCCTTCGAGATTATCGAATCTGCCCTCCTTCATCGCCGTTTCAATGCGACGATCCGCCAAACGATGCAGGGCCGCTGTGATATCAACGTTCTTCAAAGACATTTTGAGAGGATTATACCTATAAAGCGGCGACCAGTGGTCGCCGGAGAACGCTCCACTGCAACCAATAGTCGCGGCTTATACAGATATTTTACACCTCCACCCGTTTCCATCCCCCATTGACGAATCGCCCAAACATCAGCGCGCCGCGAATAAAAAGCTCGCTCGCCAGCACCACCCAGATCGTCGTCAGCCCGCGATGGAAAACCAGTGCCACAATCATCACCCCGCCAAAGCGCAAAACAACAAGGCTGGCGATATTGAGAATCATTTGAACAAAAGTATCTCCCGCGCCGCGCAACGCCCCACCAAAGATCATCGCCGCCGCAAATCCGCTTTGACAAAAACCCGTGATGAACAGGCATCGCGTGGTGAGATCGATCACGCGTGGGTCTTCGCTCATCAGCATCGCGGGATATCGCCCAAACAAAATAAACAGCACGCCCGTGATCGCCATGAAACCGCCGCCCACCAGAAATCCCAGATAAGCGCATCGCGAGGCGCGCTGCGGATCGCGCATACCCAGGCTTTGGCCAACCATCGTCGCCGCCGCCGTCGCAAAGGCAAAGCCGGTGAGATAGCTCAGGCTTTCGATCTTGATCGTGTTGTTATGCGCCGCCGAGCTAACCAGCGTTTTGTCCATGCGATTGACCACGATGACCATCGCGAAGTTGGCGATCCATTGAATCGCGTCGGCAAAACCCGCCGGCAAACCAATGCGCAGCAACCGGCGAAGGTTGTGCCAGTGCGGCGCCAGGCGATGTATGAACAGCCGAATCCCCCCGCGCCCGCGCAACAAAACGATGAACTGCGTCACCCCGCCAAAGATGTACGCGATCACCGTCCCCGCCGCGATGCCGTCGAACCCCCACGCGGGCAATCCCCACAAGCCATAGCACAAGCCAAAGCTGAAGAGCATGTTGACGATATCAACGACGATGAACGTGATTGCCGGCGTCATCGTGTCGCCCGCGCCGCGCAGGCAGGCGTTGGCAATAAACATCGTCGTCAGAAACGGCAGCGAAAAGCTGAGCATCCGAAAATAGCTCAGCGCAAAGTCATGGCCCTGCCCCGTCAATCCCGTAATCGTTGCCAGCGGCTTGGCAAAAAAACACATCCCAGCCCATAGCAAAATCCCAACGATGACACCGGCCGATATCGCCTGGCCGCAAATGCTGTTAGCCAGCCGGCGGTGCTTCGCGCCGCTCGCCCGGGCAATGATCGCCGTCGCCCCGCTCCCCACCGCCCCGGTAATCAAGCCTACAAACCACAGAAGATAACTCACCGTCCCCACCGCAGCGGCCGCCGCCGCCATCTGCGTTCTGGCACTGTCGATCGCGG
>DATAPK010000597.1:0-8025 GCA_036265245.1 Tepidisphaeraceae bacterium
GAATCAAACCACTTGACGGTGCCATTTGGCATATCCGTCCTCCCGCAGTACCCGCCCTGGACCTGAACCCCAACTTTAATTCGGCCTAAAAACCAGAAATGACACTAACAAGCTGTTAGATATATCAAGGTCGATGTTGAATGCAAACCAATTTTGGCAAAATTGCGATGAGGAGAGGGGTTGGGGCGATTCATCCTTTGGGGTACATCCGTCCGATAATGTCGTTAGTGCCGCACGCCGGGTGCAGCAAAGAGGGTTGTCACTGTTTGGAATTTGCCATGAAATACCTGTGTATTTCGCTGCTTCTGGGTTCGATTGGGATGTTTTGGGGCTGCGCCGGGCGGGCGGAGATATTCCCGAATTCGGAGAAATCGCTGCGTCGCACGGCCGCTGAATTTGCTGCGGATTCGGCTAAGCGTTTCCCCTATAAAGCCGACGCGCCTCGCGGCGGCGAAGCCCTGGGCCGGGCCCAGGTTGGTTACACCGTCAACAAGCTCGAAATCGAAAACCTTGGCGATGAAGATTGGAACAACGTCGAGGTTTGGGTCAATAAATCCTATGTCGTCTGGCTTCCCACCCTGAAAGCCCGCGCCGGCAAGGTCACCGCGATCCCCTTCCAGGCGATCTACAATGATGGTGGCCAAAGCTTCCCACTCGACAATCGAACCAACCTGATCAACCTCGTCGAGGTTTATCACGACGGCAAGATGTACGAGGTGAAGACGCAGTTAGCGGATTGATTCTGAATTTGATTCTGAATGGCTTTCCATTTTATGCCGCTATAATGGTTTGAGGTGATCGCATGTCTCAAACAAAGCAGGAAGTCGAGCAGGTGCTGAGAAAGTTGCCTGAAGATTGCACGCTGGAAGATGTGCAATACGAGTTGTACGTCATTCAAAAAGTTCGCCGCGGACTTGAGGCGGCTGACAACGCGGGCATCTCACACGAAGAGGCCAAACAGCGGCTTCAACGATGGCTCACAAAATAATCTGGTCACCGATCGCCATCGACGATCTCGGAGCCATCGCCACTTACATTTCGCGAGACTCCGAATCCTACGCTGCATCCATGATTCAGCGCATCGTCGCCGGCGTTGAAAACTTATCTCTATTTCCACTGATGGGCAGAGAAGTTCCCGAATTACATGACGAGTCCATTCGCGAGATTATCGTCCAAAATATCGTCTGATTTATCGAG
This sequence comes from Tepidisphaeraceae bacterium, assembly GCA_036265245.1. Taxonomy (GTDB): domain Bacteria; phylum Planctomycetota; class Phycisphaerae; order Tepidisphaerales; family Tepidisphaeraceae; genus DATAPK01. Next base: position 1,198 of record DATAPK010000597.1, read on the forward strand.
TTGAGCGCGAGGCCATCAAGATTGGCGCAGTTATTCACGGGGCTCGTGATCTCGAAAATGCTTTGCGTAGTCGGCCCACAATCTGATTTGGGTATCACTTTTCCAAATACGGTTTCACCGCCGCGTTCAGAATCTCATATCCCTTGTCATTAAAATGCAGCCCGTCTAATCGGAATAGTTCCGAGCGAGGCTTGCCATTCGCGCCAAGCACCTGCGGCTCGATATCAATAAATACATCTTCCTTCTTCTGCTCTACAACCTTCCGAATCTCCCGATTCACCTGGCGGAACTGATCGATCAGCATCCATCGGGCAATGCTCGGCTTAATGCCGATAACAATCAGCTTTGTGTCGGGCAATTCCTTGCGGACTCTTGAAATGAACTGGCTGATGTCATCGGTTACCTGAGCCACCGATTTCCAATCGGCCAAATCGTTGTCCCCTTCATAAAACACGATCGTTTTGGGATGGTAATGAAGAACAATGCGATCGAAATAGAAAAGCGCGTCGGATGTTTCCGATCCGCCAAAGCCACGGTTGATCACAGGCAGGCCGGGGAAGGCCTCGCTGGTCTTCCAGAATCGAATGGTCGAGCTGCCGACAAACAGAATCGGCTGCGCTGGGGGCGGCGTCTGCTGATCCTGCTTTTCAAACGCCCGAATGTCACTCTCCCATCGCTGCGGATTGGGTGATGGGTGAGTCGACGGCTGGGTCGTTGATCCCTGTACTGAACATCCAACAACCGCCAGCAACGACAAAACAAGAAGATTCATTTTTCGCATCGGGTATGATGATCGTATGAAATTTGGCCGAGTCAAACGTCAGCACGGCCGGGTTGGCGGGCTGGATCAGATTCTCGATAAAATCATCAAGAATTGCCCGCACGTCAGCCGGATCGTGCCCGGCCGAATCAAAGTGCGGCGCGGCAAGACGCCGCCGAGCTTTAAGATTCAATATCCGACGGATGCGGGGTTGAAATGCCTTTACACTGGAACGGGCACGGTGCAGGAGGTGTTTTTGATCTGCTCGAATTCGGATGAGGCGAAAAAATGGTTGATCCAGAACGAAATTGTGAGTGAAGCATGATGCCTGCAAAACTCTATCGAGTCATTCTTCAAGTCAGCGACATCGAGCGCGCCGCGAAGTTTTACGCGCATGTCTTTGGTGTTGCCGGTGAGCGTGTTTCGACAGGCCGGCACTATTTCGATTGCGGCGGGACGATCCTCGCCTGCTTCGATCCCCGCGCCGATGGCGATGGCTTCGACGCCCAACCCAATCCCGATCATGTCTACTTCTCCGTCGATGATCTCGAAGCCGTTTTTGAGCGAGCCAAAGAAGCTGGATGCGCCAGCATCGACGACCGCATCGCCACCCAACCCTGGGGCGAGCGGATGTTTTACGCGAAAGATCTCTTCGGCAATCCCATCGCGTTTGTGGATCAAAATACCGTTTTCCGCGGAAAGCAGAAATGATCGACATCGATTCGGCGGTTCAGATTCTTCGACGAGGTGGATTGGTCGCGTTCCCAACAGAGACTGTTTACGGACTTGGCGCGGATGCGACGAATTCTTCCGCGATTGAAAAAATCTTCCGGGTGAAAGGCCGCCCCAGCACCAATCCCTTGATCTGTCACGTCGCCAATGAATCCATCGCGAGGCGATACGCGCGAACCTGGCCGCTTACGGCTTCGCGGATCGGTGAAGCGTTTTGGCCGGGGCCGATCACCATCGTGGTCGCGAAGGCGCAAGCGATTGTGGATGCGGTCACCGCGGGAAAGCAAACCGTTGGATTGCGTGTGCCGAATCACCCGCTCACGCTGGAGTTGCTTAAGAAATTCGACGGCCCACTCGCGGGCCCGAGCGCGAATCGATCCACCTACGTCAGCCCCACCATCGCCCGTCATGTTCAAGATGAACTGGGCGACGCGATCGATCTCATCCTCGACGGCGGCCCGTGTTCAGTCGGCATCGAATCCACTGTCTTGGATCTCAGCGGCGATATTCCCGCGATTCTGCGCCCGGGCGGAATCTCAAAAGAGCAGATCGAGAGTGTGATTGGCCCGGTTAGGTCGAACAACATGGTCACTGAAGTGACCACGCCGGCCAAATCGCCTGGACAACATGCAATTCACTACGCCCCGACGACTCTCACCTATCGCTTTGATACCCGCGATCGCGAAAAACTTGATATGACCGACGCGGCGATCGTTGAGTTAACGCTTGATCCGGAAACGTATGCTCGCAATCTCTACGCCCGCCTGCGCCTGCTGGATACGCAATCGCTGCGGGCGATTTATGTCGAAATGCCGCCCGACCTTCCGGAATGGACGGCCGTTCGTGACCGCCTGCTTCGGGCGACCCGTCCCCTGCCGTAGTTATTGGTCATCGCTTCCCCTTTTTGTCGTCATGGGAAATGAATCGTAAGTTTCTTTTGTCGCCAAAGGAGATGGGAGCATGTTTCGCGTTATCAGACTCGAAGAACATCAGCTTCAGGAAAAGCTGGATGGTGAACTTTTCAATCAAGCCCGCCCGCCGGAAGATACTGCGCCAGAGCCGGCCATGCCGAACTTTTGCATGACCGATCTGTACGTAATGCTCCCTGGCTGCGATTGCGGCCCGATACGCATCGATGCATTTCGGTGAATGGTTTACCGTGAAATCGGCGCGGGCCGCGCGACGGCCGGAGTCATTGCTGCAACGATCGGCCTCGGCGACGGCAGCGAGATGATCGCGATCAACTCCCGCTCTCGCAGCGGCGGATTGATGATGTGATCCACCACGCCGCTGTGCAGCGCTTCGATCGACCCGGCCAGGTCGGACGGATCGCTGAGCAGAATCGTCCTTGCCTGCGGGCGTTTGGATCGCACGCTGCCAAGGATATCGATCGCCGACACTCCATCGCCGGCCCTCCCGACAAGAACAGCATCGTACGATTGAACGGAGTCCAGAAGCGCCGCCGCGCGAAGCGTGTCGCGCGCACTGGCCACGTCTGCCAACTCACTGGTCATCTTGGCGATTTGGCGAACCAGTTGGTTGTCGTCATGAACGACAAGTAAAACAGGTCTGGGTCTGCTAGGCATATTCGAAACTTTCTGATCCTCAAAATCATCCCACTTATAGAGTTGTTATCGTGCGAGGACCCCAACCGCTTGAAAGATTCTGAGTGCAGAGGTTGCAGCAAAGTACCCCTTTTTTCGAGGGAATTGCGCTATTTTCTCAGGAGCGGCGTGAGAATGGCCGACATTTCCCGCGCCACCACCTGCTCGGCGACAATGACTTCACTGGCGCCGGCGGCATGAAGCTCAAAACCGACAGAGGTGTAATGACAGCGGGCAATTATTTTTGCGGTTTTATTCAACTCGCGTGCCAATCGCGTGATTTGAAGCACTGCTTCCTGGTCGGGAATCGCCACCACGATGAGCGATGCCCGGGAAATTTCCGCCTGTTGAAGCACTGTAGGATCGCGCGCATCGCCGGCGATCATGTGCGGCCCGCCCTTGGCACAACGTTGTACGGTGTGTGCATTGTTTTCTACGACGCAGACCTCAATGCCGGCTTGCTTGGCGAGATCAACGACGGCTCGCCCCGGCACGCCGTAGCCGATGACGAGAAGATATTGTGGTGAAGACGCCATAAATACGTAAATACGTGAATACGTAATTAACGGGAACGTGTGAGTTTGATGTTTTTCTGGCGTTGGTCAGGAATCATCGTCAAAGTCAGTTTGATGATTCGTGTTAAAAGTTTGAGTCGATGCTCCAAGACAGCCTTACCCAAAATATGTCTGCCTTTGTAATAATGATCGCGTGCCTCTCGTGCTGATCCTAATGCAAATTCGTAATACCGTGCGCGTTCTTTGCCAGTTGAACGTGAATAGCCTTCAGCAATCGTTGCGCTAATCCCGCCCAGCGCACGATAAAGCTGATTGGCTAGACTAACTGTTCTCCGATCCCGTTGAAGTTTGGTAACGTCACGCCACCCCAAATCGGAAGCGAAAAGCCCCAACCGATAAGCTTTCACTGTCCATAAAACGTCAGCGGTCAAAGGTTCGGGCACTTCCGCCACCCAATCGTCGTACTTCACCGCGAGTTTCCCTTACGTATTTATGTATTTACGTATTTATGACTTCTCACCGGTCGACTTCCCCCATGACGATGTCAATCGATCCCACAATGGCTGGGACGTCGGCGAGAAGAACATTTTTGCATAGTTCGCCGGTGACGGCGAGGTTTACGAAGCTGGGCCCACGAATATGCACGCGATATGGGATCGGGCCGCCTTGGCTTTCGATATAAAATCCCAGATGCCCTCGCGGATTTTCATATTCCGCGTACACCTCGCCCGGCGGAACTTTCATCGCGCGCGGGAGCTTGGCGCGGAATTGGCCGTCGGGCATTTGGGCAATTACCTGGCGTAAAATCCGCACGCATTGCTTCATCTCTTCCATCTTCACCCAGTATCGATCCCAGCAATCACCCAGCGTCCCTTTGATGCCGCTGCCGACGATCACGTCGAATTCCAGCCGATCGTAAATGCTGTATGGACGATCACGCCGCAGATCGAGGGGAATCCCGCTGCCGCGAATCATCGGCCCGGATAGCGCATACTGCACGCACAACTCTTTCGAGCAAACGCCAACGTTAGCGGTGCGCTTGATGAAGATATGATTGAAGCTGAGCAGATCGTTGTACTCATCGATCTTGGGCTCGAAGTAATCCAGAAACTCGGTCAGCTTTTCGAGGAAATTGGGAGGCAAATCCCAGGTCACGCCGCCCACGTTGATATAGCTGAGGGTCAATCGCGCGCCGCAAAGCTGCTCGAAGAGATCGAGGATGTATTCCCGCTCGCGAAAGGCATAAAGAAATGGCGTGAACGCGCCCATGTCCAGGCCATACGTTCCAAAGCTCACCAGATGCGATGCGATGCGGTTCAGCTCCACCGCGAGGATGCGGATGTATTCCGCCCGCAGCGGCACTTCGATGCCGGCCAATTGTTCCACCGCCATCGACCACGCATGGTTGTTGTTCATCGCCGCGAGATAGTCGAGCCGATCCGTGTAGCCAATGAATTGATAGTAAGCCAGATTCTCCGCGATCTTTTCCTTGCAGCGATGCAGATATCCCAGGTGCGGCACGGCTTCGAGCACCATCTCGCCATCGGTGCGAAGGACGATGCGCAGCACGCCGTGCGTCGAAGGATGCTGCGGCCCCATGTTGACGAGCATCTCTTCGGATTGCACGTCGATCTCTTCATCGATCGCGCCGGGGGCCAGTCCAAAATTGACGGTGCGAAGATTAGGGTCAGAAACGCTCGCGGTGGGCATAAGGGTCGATCCTCTCGATTCGCGACCTGCGGGTACCGAGGGGATTGTAGGAATTGCGGGAGGGATTTGCCAGAAATGCCCCCTCCGTCACACTATCGCCCATCGTTTAGCGGCCCCGCTTGCGGGACGCGTCTGGACGCGCTCCGCAAGCGGAGCCGCTAAACATGCACGTATCGACCTGATCCCCCCCCTCAATCTACCCAAGTTCCCTCTCACTTCATCCGCTTCATCGTTCCAGTACCGGTTGCGGTCGTGCCGTCTGATTTCAGCTCGATGCTATTTAGGAAATCCGCGAAAGGCTGGATCATCGGATTCTGCCCGGCCGCGTGCCCCACCTCTGTGCGCCCTTCGCCCATGATGTTATTCATTTGATCGACCGCCGACTTCACCGCGTCGGCATCCTGGCCGGTGCCGGTCGCTTCAAACTGGATTCCGTCCTCGGTCGGCTTTCCAACCAACTTCAGATTATCAAACGCCGTCAGCATGGGCGCCTGCTTGTAATTATCGCTGACCACCATCGCCGCCCAGAGAGGCTGGGTCGTATCAATCGAATCCACAACCTTCACCAGATCGGTTGAGTTCTCGAATTTCCCTTTGCCGCTTTTGATCGCCGTCCCAATTTCGTCCAAAGGATTCAAATTCGGACTTGGCGCAGTCACGAAAGCAAAGAACTCGTCCGACACAACGGCGCAGCCAACCCCCTGCGTTTGCCCTGGCGGCCGAAGGAACTCCACCTCGCCCTCGGTCGTCGTTTGACTGAATTGAGTCTGAATCGCCGCCTTCACTGCTTCCGCATCCCACTTACCGCGGACATACAGAACCACAAATCCCTTTTGCTGCGCGATCTCATCCGAAACCGCCAAGGTTACGCCCTCCACGCGAATGTTGCCCGTCAATTCCGCCACCGTGATCAACCCCGCCGTCATCTCCGCCTTAAAATTATCCGGCTGCGGCGCATCGCCACCATTGTTTGATTGCTGCGTTGCGGAAATGACCAACTGCTTCAAATCAAAACCTTTGCCCGGCAGCATCCGCTCCTGCGCCACCACGCCACAATGTTCGGGCAGCATGTACAAATCCTGCTTCATCCGATCCGGCGGAACGCCGCTGGTGGATGCCGTCGTCGGATTTCCCTCAATCACATCGATCGCCCGCTGCGCATAATCTGCGACGAACATATCCTTGCTATCCAACTGTGCCTTCAGTGAACTCACTGCATCCGGGCTTTTGAACTCGCCTAATGATCGGATCGCCATCAGCCGCCGCACCGCCGTCGCCTTTGATGTGTCATCCGGCTTAATTGAGTTCAGTTCCAGCATGATGGACGCCGGCGTGAAATCGACATCCTTCGCCTTCCAATACGCATCGCTCGGCACCATATCGAGCAGATCGGTCCCCGATCCGCCTCCGAGCAGCATCATCATGATCAGAAATGGCAGGCTGGCGTTCATGAAGCTCCTTTTGTTTTCAATTCAACTTTAAGATAGACGGACGCAAATCAGAAATA
>DATAPK010000598.1:0-7874 GCA_036265245.1 Tepidisphaeraceae bacterium
GAGATTTGTCGAGAAGTATCATCGTGAGGGGATTGACGTTTTTGCGGTGCATTTTCAGAACGAGCCGGCGATTGATACCAAGTATCCCTCGTGCCCTTGGCCGGATGCTGCTACGGCGCGGGATTTTATTCGTGACTATGCTGGGCCAACGTTTGCGGAGCGGCATGTACCGGCAAAGATTTGGTTGGGGACCATCACCAACGATAAGTTCGCGTGGTTCAAGACGGTCCTGGAAGACCCGGGCGTGATGCAGGTGATTGGGGGTGTTGGAGTTCAATACAGCAGCCGGGATGTCGCGGGGCAAGTGCATGCGACGTATCCAAATTTGACGCTGATGGAGACAGAGACGAAATGCTACAACGGACATAATGATTGGTTTGACGCGGAGGATACGTTTCGCCAGATGATCGGATTTTTTCGAGGGGGCGTGAGCGCTTATATGTATTGGAACATGGTGCTCGACCAGACGGGGCTGAGTTCGTGGGCGTGGTCGCAGGATTCGACGATTGTGGTGGACGCTTACGATGGGTCGGTGATTTATACGCCGCAATATGTGCTGATGAAGCATATCTCGCCGTTCGTGAAACCGGGGGCGGTTTTTCTGAAGCCGACGAATGATTCGGACCCGGTGCTGGCGTTTAAGACGGCGGATGGGTCGGTGGTGGCGGTGGTGGTGAACACCAATCGCTATGATCGCGAAATGGAATTGCATGTCGGCGGGCAGATGGTGAAGGCGGTTTTGCCGGCGCGATCGTTTAACACTTTTGTGAGTAAGTGAGTTGATAGGCTCCAACAAAATAAATATTGGCCACAGAGACACGGAGAGCACAGAGAATACATCGAAATATAATCAATTCTCACTCCATGCTCTGTGTTCTCTGTGACTCCGCGGACATTTTATTTGAGGGCTTTAGGTTGGACTCAACTTCGGCGACGCAGGTGAAACGCCATCCGACGATGCGGAGAGGTATTTGTTGGATGTTCAATCGATCTAGTTTCGTGCGGTATAATCCCCTCTCGTGATGCGTCGCTTGTTCAACTTGTTTGCTGGGGTGTCGCTGTTGGTCTGCCTGGTTTTGGGAGTGATGTTTGCATATTCCTTTTCGGCTCGTTTGAACCACAGTGTATCCTGGGGAAATAATCCGAACACAAGGACGTTGAGCTTTGCGTTTGAGCGCGGGCAAGCGACGATGGAATGGTTGCGCGATCAGGTTGGCATTGTTGTGCCCAGTCCGCAATTTCAGCCGGCTGAATATGCGGCTTGGGAGCGCGAAGATGGCGCGCGTCGTTTTAAGGCGGCTTGGTTCGTGCTGGATTGGAAAGTGCGCCATCCGGTTGAGGTGTACGATGGAGAAACGGGGGATCGGTCGGGGTTTTCGAGCGAAGTTCAGTCGCTGCTCATCCTTCAACCTTCATTGATGGTGGTGTTGATCGTGCTGGGACTTGTCGGGGGTGGGGTTTTTGAAATACGTTTCATTTGGAAAGCGATTTGGCGGCATCGGGGGCGTTATCGTGAATCGCACGGTCGTTGCGCGGCGTGTGGTTATGACATCCGCGCTACGCCGGATCGGTGTCCGGAGTGTGGGACAGTGCGGGCGGGGGAGGTTCTGGATGGTCGTTTGAAATGAGCGAGAGCGTGCCGGGTAATCAACGTTCCCCAGAGGGGTCGAACCTCTAACCTTCGGCTTCGGAGGCCGACGCTCTATCCAATTGAGCTAGGGGAACCAATTTGTCAGATGATACTTTAACTGGAGGGTGGTTGTCTATTTCAAGATCAGGGTGCGAACATTTGCCGTAATCGGATCAGCACTAAATTGGCGGTGGAGGGATTGATGTTGCCGAGGCGTTTGACCAGGCGGGATTGATCCACCGTGCGAATTTGATCGAGAACGATTTCGCCGTTTTTTCCGGCAAAACGGCATGCGATCCGAGTGGGATAGCGTTTCTGGGTGCTGGTCATCGGGGCGATGATCGCCGTTCGAATGTTCCGGTTCATTTCGTCAGGCGAGATCACCATACATGGCCGGGTTTTGCTGATTTCGCTGCCGACGGTCGGGTCAAGCGATATCAGATAGACCCCGAATCGCTGGACTACCACGTCCACTCCTTCCGATCCCATTGGCTCGGCTCGAAGGATTTTTCGTCCTTTAATTTGTCGTCGCCGCGCTGGCGCATTTTGGCGAACATTTGATCCCACCCCTGCCTTGCATTTCGGGCAGATTGGATGACCAGTGAATCACCGCGGACATTCATTTCGATGTCTTCGCCGAGGCTGCATTGCTCCAGTACAGACTTGGGAATCCGAATGCCTTTGGAGTTTCCGATGGGAATGAGCTTCGTTTTCATGGTAATTACATTGTATCTATCGGCTTGGCGAAGGGCAAAGGTTAGGCTGGATCATTTCGGATTGGTGGATCTAGTTTTCTCTAGAATTGTGGGATTCATTGGATTTTGGAACGATTACAGTTCCGGTTTTTTCAGCACGGCACCAGTGTCGGCACTGGTGACTTGGCCGGCGTATCTGGCGAGGTAGCCGTAATCGATTTTTGGCGGATGGCGTTTCCAGGCGGATTTGCGTTTGGCGAGGATGGCGTCGGAGACTTCGAGCTCTAATTTGCGGTTGGGGATGTCGATGTTGATGGTGTCGCCGGGCTCGACGAGGGCGATGGGGCCGGCGGCGGCGGCTTCGGGGGAGACGTGGCCGATGCAGGCGCCGCGGGTGGCGCCGCTGAAGCGGCCGTCGGTTAATAGCGCGACGGATTCGCCCAAACCGCGGCCCATTATGGCGCTGGTGGCGGAGAGCATTTCCTGCATGCCGGGGCCACCGCGGGGGCCTTCATAGCGGATGACGACGACGTCGCCGGATTTGACTTTTCCTTCGAGTACGCCGGCGGTGGCGGATTCTTCGGATTCAAAAATAACGGCGGGGCCTTTGAATTTCATCATGCTTTCGTGGACGGCGCCGGTTTTGAGGACGCTGCCGTTGGGGGCGAGGTTGCCAAAGAGGACGGCGAGGCCGCCACGTTCGCTGTAGGGGTTGTCGAGCGGGCGGATGACGTCGGTGTCGATGGTGACGGTGTCTTTGATATTTTCGCCGAGCGTTTTGCCGGTGACGGTGGGGCAATCGAGATTGAGGGTGCCGGCTTTTCCGCTGAGGGTTTTGAGAATCGCGCTGATTCCGCCGGCGCGGTAGACATCTTCCATGTGATATTTTCCGGCGGGGGCAACTTTGCAGAGATACGGCACGCGCGCGGAAACTTCGTTGAGATGTTTCAGATCGAAGGGCGTGCCGGCTTCGATGGCGATGGCGAGGGTGTGCAGTACGGTGTTGGTGCTGCCGCCCATGGCGACGTCGAGGGCGAAGGCGTTTTCAAATGCTTGGGGGGACATGATGTCGCGGGCCTTCACGTTGTTTTTGACGAGATCGACGATGCGGCGGCCCGCTTCTCGGAAAAGTTCATCACGCTTGGGGTCGGTGGCGAGGATGCTGCCGTTGCCGGGGAGGGCGATGCCGAGGGCTTCGCAGAGGCAGTTCATGCTGTTGGCGGTGAACATGCCGGAGCAGGAGCCACAGGTGGGGCAGGCGTTTTGCTCAATGTCGGTGAGCTGGGCGAGTGTCATCTTGCCGGCGGAGACTTTGCCGACGCCTTCAAAGACGCTGGCGAGATCAACGACTTCGCCGGTGGAAGTTTTGCCGGCTTTCATCGGCCCGCCACTGACGAAGATGGCGGGGATGTTGACGCGCGCGGCGGCCATCATCATGCCGGGGACGATTTTGTCGCAATTGGGGATGCAGACGACGCCGTCAAAGCAATGAGCGCGAAGCATGGTTTCGACGCAGTCGGCAATGAGCTCGCGCGAGGCGAGGGAATACTTCATGCCGACGTGACCCATGGCGATTCCGTCATCGACGCCGATGGTGTTGAACTCGAAGGGAACGCCGCCTGCGGCGCGGACGGCCTCGCGGACTTTTTTGCCGACGACGTCGAGATGGGCGTGGCCGGGGATGATCTGCACGAAGCTGTTGCAGACGGCGATGAAGGGTTTGTCGAAATCAGCTTCGGATTCGACGACGCCGGTGGCGCGGAGGAGGCTTCGGTGCGGGGCGCGGATGACGCCTTTCTTGATGGTGTCGGAGATGGCCATAGGTTGGTGATTATAGCGGAAGGCGGGGGTGTTTGCCGGGGAAATTGCTGGGGGCGAAGAGACCGCGAAAGCGCGATGGCGCGAAGGAGGCCACGAAGGGATTTATTTAGAGGGGTTTTTGCGAATTTCTTTGTGTCATTATGCTTTGGCGGTCTTGGATTTCGCCATAAAATGCGATGGTTTATGGGTGGTGGCAAAGAAAAGGGGAAGCGCGTAAGATGCTCCGCCCGTTTGGGACGGTAGCTCAGTTGGTAGAGCAAGCGACTTTTAATCGCTAGGTCGCGGATTCGACTTCCGCCCGTCCCATTTTCCTTTAAATACGAATGCAACCGCGGAGATAGGGAGACGCGGAGAATTCAATTTTATAAATGGATTTGTATTTACCGCGATGCAGGATTTTATGTCTTGCTGGAGATGGCGGCGATCAGTTCGATGCGATGGCCATCGGGATCGGCGACAACGGCGCGACGGCCCCACTCGGAATCCTTCGGTGGCGTAACAATTTTAGCACCGGCAACGGCACCCAGTTTTATCGCAGCGTCATCGACGTTTGTTACCGCGAAACCGATTCGGGTGGATGACGAAACGGGTTGCTCAGGCGTGGAAGGATAGAGTTCAAAGACGAAGCCGTTCGAGTCTGACGCGTAGTGTTCGGGCCCGGAGCCGTGGGCGTGTTTCAAGAACTCAAAACCGAGCAGGCGATAGAACGCTGCCGATCGATCGATATCGGCGACTCGAAGGACGACGAGGTTTAAGCAAGGTGCGTTCATCGGGTTCCGATGTCCTGTTCCCTTTGGTTCTCCGGTTCTACTTTCTTTCGGGCCTAAAGTCACTTTGTTTTCGATCTCTGTGCATAGGGTTTGAATGCGCCTTCAAACAGTTCCTTCCAGCCGGCCATGTGGGAGGCGGTTACGGATTTGATGTAGTCGGCGGCGCCGAAGGTTTCGTCGGAGATTTGGAGGATGCTGGAGGTTCCCTTGGGGAGCACCTGGAAATGGGCGGTGGTGATGGCGGCGGAGCCTTCGTAGCCGGAGGTGCTGAAGGTGAAGTTTTCTGAGTCGATTTTGTGGATTGTCCACCAGAGCCAGCCGTTGCCATTGCCCCAGTCTTCGTACATTCGGCCGCCGAGACGGAATTCCATGCGGAAGGCGACGGCGCGTTTGGGGTTCATGCAGAAGGTTTTGGGCCACCATTTATCTGTGTCGCGGGTGAGGGCTCGCCAGACTTTTTTGGGAGGGGCGGCGATGGGGATTTCGAGTTTGATTTTTGCGACATCGAAATTGGCGGAGGAAGTTTTCTTAGCCATGGGATTCTCCTTCTGTGAAGTGTTTGAGGGCTGAGCCGATCTGGGCGATGGGCTGGGCGTATTTGCTGATCCAGCGGTCATAGATCGCCTGGATAGGGGCGGCGTTGAGATAGTTCAATCGTTCTCTTCCGCGCGCTTCCACGAGGATGAGCTTGGCTTGGGTGAGAACGCGGAGGTGTTGCATGACGGCGAAGCGGCTTAGTGTTTTGAAGCCGCCGGCGATTTCGCCGACGGTTTGGGGTTTGGTCGCGAGGAGGTCGAGGATGCGGCGGCGATCCTTGTTGGCCAGCGCTCGCCAGACCTTTGCGTCCTGCGTCGGTGTAATGTGATAAATATATCACATATTGTTGCAAGCCGTCAATCTATTTTTGTTGATACGTGAATTATGTTGGGGCAAGATCTAAACTGTGAGTTCCGTATTCAGGACATGAATTCCGGGATCGGAATCCGCATACCAGGAATCAATCCCCGCGCCTCCATCGAGCAGTGAGTTGGCGACATTGCTAAGCAGGAAATCATTGCCTGCACTTCCAAGCAGTGTTGCTCCGGTTGTTTGAGTACAGCGAATATCGTCATTGCCCGATCCGCCGGAGACCAGTGCGTCGTCGGAAGCAACGAGGAGGGTGTCGTCGCCATTGCCGCCTAGCACGGTCATGGCAATGGTGGTTTGGCTATCAACGAGATTGCCGACAATATTGATGAAATCAGTCCCGCCGCCCAAGTCGATTTGAGCGCGTTTCATAATGGTTCGATCGACAAGAACGAGCTCGCTGAAATTCATCGAGCGAATGGAAAACCAGTGGTTTTCGCCGGTCAGGGCGGCGAGTCTTGAGCGGGCTTCCGGAATGGTCGTATTTGTTTTGAAGTGAAGTGTGGCTTTTTGAAGTTCATCCATCGCATCAGGGAAGTAAATGGTGACGTTTGTGGCAGCGAAGAGTGGGCCGGATGGGTCTTGATTTCGCGCGGCATTTTCAGAACGCACAAGATAACTGCCGACGTCATTGCCCAAGCGGGAGACCACCTCTAGGCGCTGGTTTGTCGGCAGGCCTGCTACCGATAGAGTGCCGGTGTGCGATATGGAGACAGCACCAATTTGATCCATCGCGACGGAAGAGATTGAGGCCAACAGCCGCCGCGATTCCAGTAATTCAATCGGCATTTATATGTTATCGGACGCTGGCGCGAGTTGCATTAAGTGTTCTCAACGTGATGCGAAAGCGGATTCCGCAGCGCGAAGGACGGAATCGGTTGTCAGCCATTTCAGGCAGCTTTGGTGGGAGCATTTGCGGGAGTAGCAAGGGCTGCAGGGGATGTCTAAGCGGACGACGGAATTTTCTTTTTTGTAGGGGCCGGTGCGGGTGGGGTTGGTGGGGCCGAAGAGGGAGATGAGGGGTTTGTTGAGTGCGGCGGCGAGGTGCATGGGGCCGGAGTCGTTGCTGATGACCAGGGCGGCGCGTTCGATGAGGGCGGTGAGCTGGCGGAGGTTGGTTTTGCCGGCGAGGTTGGTGGCGCCGCGGATTTGGGAGGCGAGGGAGACTTCATTGGGCGCGCCGCCGACGAAGCATTTCAGGTTGAACTGTTTTTCGAGGGGCTCGACCAGGGCGGCGAAATGTTCGATGGGCCAGCGCTTGGTTTGCCAGTTGGTGCCGGGGAAGAGGAGGGCGAAGCGATCGGCGCCGGCGGTGAGCTCGGCGGCGACGCGGCGGTCGGTGTCATCCGTTGCGAAAATAAATTCGACGGGGTCGCGGGGGCAGCCGAGAAGATTGGTGATCAGCAGGTATCGATCGATGGCATGTTGTTCGAGGTTTTCGACGGGGACTTTGTGGGTGTAGGCGAGCCAGGCGAATTCGCGGGCGTTGGCGAAGCCGATGCGCATGGGGGCTTTGGTTTGTTTGGTGAGCCAGCCGCTGCGGAAGAGGCCCTGAAGATCGATCACGAGATCGAATTGCTTGGCGCGAAGTTCTCGCTTGAGGGCGAATAATTCTGAGAGGGCGGATGGGTCGTACCAACTGGCGGCGTAGCGATCTCGTTTGAAGAGAATCACTTCATCGAGTTGGGGATGACCGTCGAGCAGGCCGGCGCAGAGGGGGGTGAGGAGCCAGGAGATTTTGGTGGCGGGCCAGCGTTTGCGGAGGAGGTTGAGGATGGGGAGGGTGTGGACGACGTCGCCGACGGCGCTGGGTTTGATCAGCAGGATGCGTTGGGGCGGGGATGGGAAATCGATGCGCGACACCGAGGGTGTTTTACACGGGATATTGCGAGAAAACGATTGTGGGGGAGGAAAGTGTGTAGAGCACGCGCTTGCGGCTTCGCGAATTGGATGCTTCGTATCGAGAAGTCATTGATCCGCGAAGCCGCAAGCGGCAGAAATTACTTCGGTAACTTGTCTTTTACTGCTGCGACGTTCTTGTCGAAATCCTCG
>DATAPK010000599.1:0-3205 GCA_036265245.1 Tepidisphaeraceae bacterium
AATTCGTTTCGCCGTTATCGCGGCCATTCTCGGCAACGCATGACATCAGCACGCCTGAACTCACATCATCGCTGAAACTCGGGCCGATTTGGACATTGCAATCGCCGCGGTTTGAGCCGGCGCGGATGCGGAAATCGTTGATGGAAACCGTGGCGGCGACGGTGGCGGAGTTAGTTGTATTTTCAATGTCGTTCTGGACGACAGAAATGGAGGCGGCTGAAATGCCATGACTGGTTTGGCTTTTTGCAGATCCCGGAAAAGCGAAATTGGCGAGCAATGCGACAAATCCAAAGGCGATTGTAGCTCGGCGCGAGTTCAGACAATTTCCCGACCAGATCGTCATGCTTCGGGATGGTATGGAGGGAAGACAAAGTATTGGTGGAGATCGCTGGTAGATGGGTGGAGATGGGTGGAGTTGCCGCCGGTGCGCGGCGGGGTTCGGAGCACCGAATCGCCACCTGACTGCAAGTCATTAGCTTTCATAAAATGTATCTTCTTTCTTTTCGGACCGGTGGTTTAGATATCGGTCCTTCCACCCTAAGGAAAGAATTTCAAATTTTGAGGGACCAGTGAAAGTTAAGTTGCCTACTTACAACGACTTAATAACGATTTGTTGTTTCAAATTGTCGCCCACTCACTCCGCATCCCTTCAGAATTGAGCCGCAGGGCAGTCTCAACCACCCTGCGGCCTGAATCGAGTCGTATTTATTTACGGGAACGAGATGCGATAGAACGACTGGCCGGCAGGCGGCGCATTATCGGTAAACGAGGCGGAACCATCGGGCTGGGCAGTCGCCGTCCCGACGCTGCTATAAGTGCCGTTCACAGTGCCGGAGCGCAATATCGTGTAGGTATTTCCGGCGACGCCACTGAATTGAATGGTGGCGCTATTCGCGTCCCGGGAGATGGAATGAATCACGATGCTTGGCGCGGCCGGCGTGTAAAACACGCGGAGCTGTGGACGTTCACGCTCAGTGAACGATTCCGACAGGGAGACGCCCCAACCGTCGCCGCCGCCTGTCCACGGCAGGATTGCCCACCCGAGATTCGGGCGCACGCCGCTGGACCACACCTGCACGTCGGGCGTCATCTCAAAGGACATGAAGCCGCCGCAAACGTTCGGAGCCAAGGTTGGCGAACCGGCAACCGCAGTCGCATTGGAAGCTGCTTCGAAGCCATCGGCGGAAACGCCGTTCACGAGGATGTTCCAGGTATCGGTATCCTGCCAGGGGGCGAGCATGGCGAAGAATTGGCCACCATCGCCAAACCCGTTGCCAATGACGGTGGCGAGGTCAAGCTCCGCAGCGTGTATTTGCGAGCCGGGAGGAATCTGGCCTGGACTTGAACCGAATACGTCATCGAAACGGATGAGGATTTGGTCTTCGTTATCAAGTCCCGTGCCGGCCACGTCATAATCCACGAAAGCGGCGGCAAGGGTGGAGCCGTCGAGGTCCGGGGCAGTGGCGCGAATGCGCGTGTCCTTGGCGCTCGCGTAGCCATTTACACCCTGCCGGAAGCTAGCGACCGCTGTGCCCGCTGGCACCCAGAGCACGCGCAGGCGCGGGCGATCATCTATGTTAGGCGATTCGCAGCAGCGGAAGCCAAGCCCATCGGTGCCGGCGCCAAAAGAGGGGTTCATGAGGGGATCCCACGTGGGCATGCCCCAGCCGTAATTGCTCTCGCCATTGACCCAGGCTTGAAGGTCCGCGGTCACGCCAACGGAAACCACGCCGAGGTCGCTGCCGCCCGTAACGGCTGGAACCCCGAGGGCAGAGTCATAGGTGCTGCGGGCTTCGATGTCATCGGGTTGGATGCCGCCGCCGAGAGTATTCCAGGTATCGTTCGTGGCGTCCCATGGAATCAACATGCGGTAGAATGGGCTGCCGTCGCCGGCGTCCCTCACGTTCAGCAGCAGTTCGGCCGAAACGATGATGGCGTTGGACGGGATTTGTCCGGGACCATTGCCGACGATATTGTAAAAGCGCAACAACGCCTCGCTTTGATTGATAACATTCGCATCGCGGTTATCGAGCCACATCTGCGGATTGACAAGGTCAGTCGAATGGCCGGCAGGGTATGGCGTGTCCGGTTGCCCCTCATACAATTCGAGATCGTCCGCGCTGGTGTAAACTCCGTAACCATGGTCGGCTTGTTGTTGGTAGTCGGCAACGCGAACTAATCCAACGCGAACGCCAGTATTGGCGCTGGCCGTGCCGCCATCGCTGTGAACCAGCACAACGGAAACGGAGCGGCGGCTCAAAGATGGGTTGCTGTTGACATCGCGGAAGGTAACGTTTCGCAGGAGTGCCTGACCGGAAGTGCCATTGGCAGACGCATTGAACGTGATGACGAGTGGCGTGGCGCCGGTGCCGCCGGTGAAGGTGGCGATGGCGGTGCCGCCGTAGCTGACGGTGTTTCCGGACACGCTGATCTGGCCGGGACCGGTTCCATCATTTCGGATTTCCAGGCGATCGTCGGCCGTTCCGTTTGCCGTGAGGCTCACGGTCAGGGTCGTCGAACCATAACTCGGCGTGTTCGTATCTGAGAGGATAGCGCGGCCATCAATCCCGACGCCGGACTGGCCGATGCCGTAGCGCAAATCACCCGAAGGGAACGCCAGAATCGGTTCGTTATCGAGCGTGGTCATTACAACGATGGCCGGTGGCAACGCGCCATACAGAGGATCGGATGATGCTGCTGAATTGGTGATGCGCCAGATGGTGTTGCCGTCCATAAGCAAATCATCTATGCCGCCCACATTAACTGTCTGCGCGATGTTCCAGTTGCCGGGTGTGAAGGTGAGGCTTGCAGGCGAAACGGTGCCGCCTTGTGTTGTGTCTCCCGAAGCAAGGGAAACGGTGACGTTTGCGGCGGGCTGGCTGCTCAGCGCCACGGTATAGGTATTGGTTTGACCTTCGACGACCTGGAATCCGCCTGGCCCGGCAACAATATTAAGGCCAGCCGTATCGTTATCGAGGTTCAGCACGGAAACATCCGGCGGATTCAGTCCACTGTAGTTTGGGTCGGAACTGGTCGCGACACTGGTGACGATTGTGTAAACGACATTGCTATCCACGACGAAATCGTCCACCCCGGTGATGGTGACAGTTTGGTCGAGGTTCCAGTCGCCGGAGTTGAACGTGAGCGAACTGGGGGAGACGGTCCCTTCGGTCGTGTCGCTGGAGGAAAGATTGATCGTGACGTC
>DATAPK010000600.1:0-4192 GCA_036265245.1 Tepidisphaeraceae bacterium
CGTGATCGTCACCTATCGCGGGCCGGTTTTTGTCAGCGCGCGAACCATCGTCACCAGCGAAAACACGGGCCCCGTGGCCGGCGTGCTGATCGTGGCACGCGTGTTCGACAAGGATGAGATCGCCAATCTTTCGGAGCGCATCCAGGTGAAGCTCGACGCCTGGCCGGTGCATTCCAACAGCGGCGAGAATCTGGCTGGGACGCTCGAATCCGCCGATGCACAAAGCCTGGCGACGCTGGGCAGCGGAAAGTCGCAAGTCATTCGCCGCGATCCAAAGATCCACGATTCGATTTATGCTTACGCGGTCGTTCCCGGCGTGGGCGGCGAGCCGGCGCTGCTCCTGCGAGCCAATATCCCCGCTGAAATCACCGCACATGGCGGCGCCGCAACCGCCTGGGCGACGCTTTCCACGATTTTGTGCGGCGCTGTGGTGGTCATGATCATGTGGTTGCTGCTGAAGCACATGGTCATTCATCCGCTTCAGCGCGTGACACGCCACGCCAAGGAAGTCGGCTCAAGCGATAATCTCGACGCCAAGCTCGGCATGAATCGAACCGACGAGATCGGCACGCTGGCCAGCGAGTTTGACCGGATGGTCGAGCAATTGGCCAAATCGCGCGCGATGGTGGTTGATTCGGCCCATAAATCCGGCATGGCGGAGATCGCCAGCGAAGTTCTGCACAACGTCGGCAACGCCCTCAACTCCGTGAATGTCGCCACGCAAGTGATTGAAGAACGCGTGCGCAGCAACAAAGTGGGCAGCCTGAACAAAGCGACGCAACTGCTGGCCGACAACAAAAACGATCTGCCCTCTTTCCTGACAACCGATGCCCGCGGCAAAAAGCTGGTCGATTATCTGATCGGGCTGTCGGACGTTTTCGCGGCGGAGCAGAAGGCGCAGCTCACCGATCTCGCTACGCTGCAATCGCGCGTGAGCCACATCAACGATGTCATCGCGGTGCAGCAATCGATCGCAACGCACAAGGAATTGGTGCAGAACCTGGAGATCGGCAAGATTCTGGATGATGTGCTGATGATGCACGGCGATCAGTTGGCGATGTATCACATCGATGTGGAGTGCGAAATCGGCGCGATGCCGTCGATCCAGTCGAATAAATCGAAACTGATTCAGGTGCTTGTGAATCTGGTGAAAAACGCGATCGAATCGATCATAGAAGCTTCACCAGGCGGCGGCCGATTGATCGTCCGCGCACGGGCCGCCGAAAACCAGTTCGTCGAAATCGAAATCACCGATACCGGCAGCGGGATCGATCCGGCCAATCAGAAAAAACTGTTCAGCAGCGGCTTTACGACAAAACCCTCCGGCCACGGAATCGGTTTGCATTTCTGCGCCAACGCGGTCCGGGCGATGGAGGGAACGATTCAAATCCAAAGTGAAGGCCTTGGTCGCGGCGCGACGGTGTTCATGCGCCTGCCGATTTCTCGAAAGGAACAGACGGTATGAATTACGATGCCAGCAACCCCAATCGTCGCATCCTGATCGTCGATGACAGCCCGACGATCCAGCATGACTACAAGTCGATCCTCGCGCCGGAGTCCGCCTTTGCAGGGCTCGCCGCGGCAGAATTGGAACTCTTTGGCGAACCGCGCGGCCCCGCCGAATTATCCTATGAGTTGGAGATCGCCCAGCAGGGCGAAGAAGCCGTCGAAAAAGTCTTCGCGTCGGTTCAGGAAGGCCGGCCTTATTCGTTGGCCTTTGTCGACGTGCGCATGCCCCCAGGGATCGATGGAATCGAAGCGACGGAAAAGATGTTCAAGGTGGACACACGGCTGCACGTCGTGCTGTGCACGGCCTATTCGGATCATTCCTGGAAGACCATCATCAACCGTCTCGGCCAAACCGATCGGCTGCTCATCCTGAAAAAGCCATTCGACGCAATCGAAGTCCGCCAAATGGCGCTCGCCTTAACGACCAAGTGGCAGCATCAATTGCTCGACGAGCAGAAGCGCGATGAGATGCAGGAGTGGCTCAATGAACTGACGGAGATGGTGGGAAGCGCCAAGGGCCAAACCGTGGCGACGCCGGCTCAGGCCAAGTAATCGGTGCTGATCGATCATGAGGGGGATTGAATGGAATCTTGCCGACTGAAGGCCGGCATGATGAGGCGCTGGCGAATATGAGTTAGGTATTTCGCGGTACAATGGACGTGCTGAAAGGGGAGAAACCGAAGTATCCGACACCGTAGCTCTGCAAGCGGCTTCTAGGCAGTCTGCCTCTAAATATAAGGCCCCTACGCTTCTCAACTATCGAATGTTGCACAGACTACTGTCACGGTTTTAGCAGGGCCCCGAATTTGAGATACCCACGCCTGCCAAGCTCGTCGATTAACTGCACCGCCATATCTTGAACTGTTCCGGCTGCTTCCACTGCTATGGCCAGAATTGATTTCGCTGCTTCTTCCCATTGATATATTTGCCCAAAAGTGTCGGCGCGTATCATTCGATCCAAAATGGCTGTTGCCAGAGGGAGATTGGACTTGGCAATTTTTGCCAATTGCTCCATGATCCCATCATCCGGTTCAGGGATCGCAACTATCCTGGTAATTTGATCAAGTTGACGGAGCGCCCATTCTGTAGGAAAGATTCCGCAAGCAAACCAAGTTGCGAATGTTTCAAGTTTTTTATGCTCTTGGACATCCTTACGTCCAATCGCGGCCCAGTACCAATCCCATAGTTTCATAAACCGTTCCACGATATTCGGCGGTACGGAGTCATCACCGCGTAGGCTTCGCCCAACGAATGCGATTGCGTGTGACCGAATTTGGACATCTCCAGCGGATAGAAATCGCTGGAGTAACCGGTTGTCGCTTTCCAACGTAATGTTGCCCCTTGCATAGAGCACCATTAAATGCTCTCCGAGACGATAAAACGGCTGTTCTCGGGCATTCGCAGCAGGATTCACACTGCTCACTTGCTCAACTGCATAGTTAAACTGAGAGCGCAGCAAATTGAACAATTCAATGTGGGGTCTCACCCAAACCAAAAATGTATTCCAGGCAGCCCATCCCCACGCTTCATCACGATTTTGTTCCAAAGCCTTTAGGTCGAAAATACTATCTATGTTTTCGCGTACCCAATCCTTGTCGATCCAGTAAAGCAAACCCAAGCGAGAAGCAATGATTGAAAATGCCTCAATCGACCGATTTGCAGGATCGATCTGCCACGCAAGCATGCTCTTTACTTCTGCTAAAGAGTGCATTCCGCCCGGAACAGTTTTATCTTCCTTTATCTGATTGGCGATCCATGCAGCAAACTCCAGCGCGGCCTCTGTCGCTTTTCCGCGAGTGGAATTGATCGCAAAACTCAGATAGTCGCTTATTCGCGGATCAGATTCCTCCTTTGCCTTGGACTTAATTGAGGCAGAGGGGGCGCGTGTCAAAAGCGTGAGAATCGAACCAATCTGATCCCTGAATGCAATAAGTTTATATCTAGGACTGCCGTTATCATCCGCTTTACAGATAGCTTCGATAAATTCCGAAATAGTCTCAAGCGTCCAGCGCCAGTCATTCTCTCCGCGTTCCTCTCCGTCGTCGGGCCGAGTCTTCTCATCTACTGGTCGCGACACGACCCACTCGCAAAGCTTCAGCACGGCCAGAACATCGATTCGCTTGTTGTCTTTAATCGCTTGCGTCATTCGGCCAATGAATGCACGAACAAATGGTGCGGGCCTGTCAATTAACTCCTGAGCACCCCTTGAAAATGATTCGACATTGGCCGCTACATATGAGCCAAATGTAGATGCCAACCCTTGCACACTAGGGCCATGAAATCTGGCCCCTTCAGGTTTCCATTGAGCAATTCGCTCAACCGCATCCTTAAACGGCAAGGACGACATTTCGCCATCATTGATCGGACTCTCATCATGCACTCGGCTCATCTTTGACAGGCTATTGAAAAACGCGTATTCACGATCAGCTCCAGTCTCAATCATTTGATCGATGAAAATGCGACGCTCACTGTCTAAATGCTCTTGTACCCACACAAGCTTTCTAAAACGCCACCAATTCCGACGGCGCTCTTTGAGGTCCGAATCCTCGTCATCAAATTCCTCCGTAGTAAAGCGCTCCATTCCAGTGTCAGCCCATTCCAGCCATGTTTGTCGATCTTCTGGCGAAAGAATTGAGAATCGATGCTTGACGAGCATCGCATATTCGTGAACAAACCGGCGGTC
>DATAPK010000601.1:0-7214 GCA_036265245.1 Tepidisphaeraceae bacterium
TACATTCGCCACGAATACCCCGAGCAGATCGCCGCCTGCCGCGCCGAGATCGAGCGATACATCAAGGAATTCGCCAAGAGCTTCACCTATCGCACTCCCTCCGGCGAGCAATCTCCCTTCCCCGTTTCCGTCTTCATCTCGCCCGGCGGATATATCTGCGGCGAGCAGAGCGCCCTCATCGAAGCGATGTCCGACCGCCGCGCCGAGCCGCGCAACATGCCCCCCAAGCTCGAAACCAACGGCCTAGACGATCAACCGACTTTGGTGAGCAACGTCGAAACCTACGGCTGGACGCCCTACATCTGGATCAAAGGCGGCCAGTCCTACGCCGACCTCGGCACGAATGGCTGGCGTGGCCGGCGATTCTTTTCCGTCTGCGGCGACGTCAAACGCCCCGGCGTCTACGAAGTGCCGATGGGAATGACCCTCGGCGAACTCCTCATGGGCGCCGAACATTGCCAGGGAATCATCGACGGCCGAAAGCTCAAAGCCTTCGCGCCGTCCGGTCCCTCCGGCGGATTCATCCCCGCCAAGCTCACCGCCGCGCGCGGCCTGCCTCGCAAACACAAAGAAAACAGAACATGGATCGACATGTGCAAACGCCGCAATTTCGATCCCAACGCCGATGAGTTTGATATTCTTAATTTCGAGTTGGAGCTGAATTTCTTCCGCGCGATCAGCCCGACACAGGCACTTGGCGCGGGAATGGTGGTCTATGCCGAGGGCCGCAATATGTGCGACCACGCGATCAACGCGATCCAATTCTTCCGCAACGAATCCTGCGGCAAGTGCGTCCCCTGTCGTGTGGGATCGCAAAAACTCGCCGGCATGGGCAAGCATTTATTGAATCGCGAAATTACGCGCGAGCGGTGGGACAACGAACTTCTGCCGATCATCAAGGATCTGACCGAAGTTCTTTCGCTCACCTCGATCTGCGGCCTGGGTCGATCCGTGCCCGTGCCGCTACGAACCGTGGTCGATTTCTTCCCGGATGATCTGGCGGTGTATTTGTCGGACGCGAAAAGTAAATAACCCCACTCCCTCGCCCGGTACTCCGGGAGAGGGCAGGGGTGAGGGCTTTGTGAGAAAAACGTTGTCTGGCGTTGATCGCCCCAACAGAAACCCTCACCCTAACCCTCTCCCGGAATACCGGGAGAGGGGACAAGAGCTGTCGAGGTGAAGTAATGACCCAACTCGCCGACGATTTTGGAGCATTCATCGGCTCGCGCGATGAAGATGAAGGCCTCTTCAGCCGCGACATCAGCGGCCAGCTCGTCCGCCTCGACGCCCCCACCGTCTCCGACTACGAAAAACAAGTGAACGTGCAGATCGACGGCCAGCCCGTCACCGTGCCGCTTGCCGAGCCGTTGAAAGATGCACAAGGCAACGTCGTGCTCGACATCGACGGCCGAACCACGCCGCGATACACGACGATCTACGATGCAGCGACAAAGTTGTACGGCGACAAGCAAGGTGAAGCTGCGAAAATCCCCATCCCCGTTCTCTGCCATCAGCCTCACATGCAGCCGGTGGCGGTTTGCCGCATGTGCGTCGTTCAGATCTACGGCCAAAAACGCGGTAAGCGTTCGCCCGAGCGAAAACTCCTGCCCGCCTGCCAGCATCAGGTGAAGGACGGCATGGAAGTCTTCACCATGAACGCCGAAGGCGCTGACGGCGACCGCGTGCGCAAGGCCGTCAACGTGATGACGGAATTACTCACCGCCGATCATCTCAAGGATGCCCCAGCTCCCGCGCCCGCCGCGGAACTCGCGCCCTTCAACGAACTCAAACAAATCGCCGATCACTGTGGCCTGAAAGAATCGCGCTTCTCCCTCGATGTATTGCAGACGCCGAAGGTCGCGCCAAGCCCCACCGGCCGTCGCGGGCTCGATGGCACATCGCCGGTCTTCATGGTCGATCACAGCGCCTGCATCCTCTGCGAGCGTTGCATGCGCGCGTGCGACGAGGTGAAGAAGAACAACGTCATCGGCCGAACCGGAAAGGGTCGCACCGCAGGCATCAGCTTCGATCTCAACGACCCGATGGGCGAATCAAGTTGCGTTCAGTGTGGCGAGTGCATGGTCTCCTGCCCGACTAGCGCGATCACCTTCAAACCCGTCGCCAAAGTTAAAGTAAAATCCGGCCAGCGAGACGCCAAGCCCGTGCCCGCTGCCGAGCTGATCCAGGATCCGCTCTTTGCCGAAGTTCCGCCGAAATTTCTGCTCTGGCAGGAAGGCTTGGTCACACGAACCAACGTTCGCCCCGGCGATGTACTCTGCAAACAGGGTGATCCCGGCAACACCGCGTTCGTCGTCAAAGAGGGGGAAGTCGAAATCACTGCCGCCGGTGAGAAAGGAAAAGCACCCAAACCATTCAAGCTTAAACACGCACTTACCGATCCCGAGCCGCTGATCCTGGGAGAAATGGCCTGTCTCAGCGGCACGCCGAGAAACGCCGACGTTCGGGCAGCAAGCGCCGGCGAGATTTGGGAAGTCAGGCGGAACGTTTTAGATCGCATCATGCGCTCGCCTCGCCAGCGGGCACGGTTTGAGAAAATCTATCGCGAGCGCGCGCTCGATGTCGTCCTGAGAAATGGAGAATTGTTCGAGGGTCTTCCGGAGGAAGAATATAAGAAGTGCGTTGATTTTCTCAGGCCGAATCTCAATTTCGTGCGCGTCAACCCGGGCCAGCTCATGTTCCGCCAGGGCGACTGGGCTGATGCGATGTATCTCGTGCGGCTCGGGCACGTGAATATCGCGATCAATCGTTACGGCAGCGAGGCGACGATCATTCACCGCGGCCCGGGCGCGGTGATCGGCGAGATCGGCCTGCTCGCGATCGAAGCCGATGACATGCCCAAAGGCGCCGAGGCGATCGACAAGCTGATGGCATCCGCGTTCGCATCCTCGCCGGACGATCTGGGCATGGCGATCCCGTCCGGCCAGCGCACCGCGACCTGCTCGGCGCTGGATCATCTTGAACTGGCGCGCGTCGATCGCGCCGCATTTCTGAAAATGGTTCGCGATTTCCCCGCCGTGCGCCGGCGACTGATCGATCTCTCCATCCGCCGGTTACGTGGCGACACCACCCCCGGCGACGGCTCAGCCGCGATTCGCCGTGACTATGTCGAGCAAGGGTTGTATCAAGGCCAGAGCCTGCTTGTGATGGATCTGAAAAAATGCACGCACTGCGATGAATGCGTCCGCGCCTGCGTCCAGCAGCATGGCAACGAATCGCACGGCGTGCCGGTCACCCGCCTGATTCGCGACGGCCTGCGCTTCGAAAATTATCTCGTCGCCGCCTCATGCCGATCGTGCAAGGACGCGTATTGCATGATCGGCTGCCCCGTCGATGCGATCCACCGTGGCAAGCATCAGCAGATCGTCATCGAAGACCACTGCATCGGCTGCGGTCTGTGTGCGACGAACTGTCCCTTCGGCAACATCAACATGCCGGAAAATGAGCTTCGCCAGCTCGAAGTGCCCGACCCGAATCAACCCGCCAAGACCATCCGCATCGCCCAGCGCAAAGCATCGACGTGCGACTTGTGTGATGCAGAAGGACACCGTGACACACCCCTGCCGCGCTGCGTCCATGCGTGCCCGCACGATGCGGCTCACCGAATGACCGGCGAAGAACTCCTCGCTGAAGTCACGAGCAACATTCGCGTTTGATCTCCAGCGCAGTTGAGTTATCTACAAGCAGTTTTGAATCGGCCCCACGCGCTTTTGCCCTCGCGCCATTCGAATGAAATCTCACTCCAAGCGAATTTCTGGTGATCTCATTTGCTTTTCGCATGCTTCCAATCGACTTTCGTGCCGCCTGATTCGATTTTCCCGTCTCCACATTCCACTTTCGCCGCGCCTCACCCGATTTTCCCGATGGCTGATTCGAATGGCGCGCACCTAAATTCGATGCGCCGGCACGCCAGTGCGGTGCGGCAATGTCGCGCCTCGTCGCCAAACCGATCGCATTCAAGCCACTCGGATTAAAAAACCACCCGCCAGTGGATGAATCTCCTCGCCGTATCGGTAAACTTCTCCGCCAATGCCCCTCTACACCCTCGAAACCCAAGGCCAGCTTCAACCCGGCCTCCAGCAGGAATGGCTCCTGACCAACGGCCTGGGCGGCTTTGCCTCCTCCACCGTCGTCGGCTGCAACATTCGCCGCTATCACGGTTTGCTCTGCGCCGCCACCCTGCCACCCGTTGGCCGCGTCATCCTGCTCAACCGCGTCGGCGAGATCATCAAGCTCGACAACAAACCCGATCTCTTCGAGCTTTCCGTCAACCAGTTCCGCGGCAATCTCCACCCCCGCGGCGACCAATACCTCCGCCAATTCGAGCTTGGCGATATCGCAACCTGGCAATACCAAATCGACACCGTCCGCATCACCAAGCAAATCCAGATTCTCTGGCAGCAAAACGTCACGGCCATCCGATACACCATCGACCCCGGCTCGCACACCGTCGAATTCGATCTGCTGCCGTTCGTGGCCATGCGAGACTTCCATGCCCTTCGCCACAAAGATCGCGATCAATTTGAAAACGGCGCCGGCGAGCATCACGTCTGGCTGCGCGACGGCGAGCTTCGCCTCTGGCTACGTTCCAATCAGCTGAATTACATCCCCGAGCCCGACTGGTGGACAGGCCACGTTTACCCAATCGAAACCGAGCGCGGCCAGGATGATTCTGAAGACCTCTTCAAGCCCGGCCGATTCAATATCAAAACCAACAAGCCAATCACCTTCACTCTCACCGCCGCGATGGAAGATGTGAAGGGAATCGACTGGGACGCCGAGTTGAAGCGCCGGCCGATCGTCACCAAACCGTCGCAAAGCATCACGATGAATCGCCTGCGTCGTGCCGCCAGCGATTTCATCGTCTCTCGCCGCTGCCCCGACGGCACGCCCGGCCAAACCGTCATCGCTGGCTATCCGTGGTTCGCCGACTGGGGGCGCGACACCATGATCTCGCTGCCAGGATTATTTCTCACCACCGGCCGATTCAACGAAGCCGCCAAGGTTCTTTCCGTTTTTGCGAATTATGTCAGCGAAGGAATGATCCCCAATCGTTTCGACGATTACACCAATCAACCCTCATACAACACGGTTGATGCAAGTTTGTGGTTCATCCACGCCGCGTTTGAATTCCACCGAACCAGCGGCGACGACCAAACCTTCAACCAAACGCTTCTGCCCGCGTGCAAGCAAATCATCGCCGGCTATTCGCACGGCACGCGATACAACATCCGCATGGACACCGACGGCCTGATCTCGCAAGGCGATCCCACCACGCAGCTCACCTGGATGGACGCCAAAATGGGCAGCACTGCCTTCACCCCACGAGAAGGCAAACCCGTTGAGATCAACGCGCTGTGGTATCACGCACTCGTTTTGATGGGCGAAACCGAACTCGCCGCGAAAGTAAAAGCCAGCTTCATTCAAACCTTCTGGATCAGCCCGTTCCGTGGGCTCGCGGATGTCGTGAAAGGCACAGTGCGAGATAACTCCATCCGCCCCAACCAGATTTTCGCCGCCAGTTTGCCGAACAGCCCACTCAGTGAAGATCAGCAGCGAGCCGTCGTCGAAGTCGTTCGCCGCGAATTGCTCACCCCCGTCGGCCTGCGCACGCTCGCCATCAGCGACCCCAAATTCTGCCCCACCTACAGCGGCGACCAATGGAACCGCGACCGCGCCTATCACAACGGCACCGTCTGGCCCTGGCCGCTGGGCGCGTTCCTCGAAGCGTATCTCCGCGTCAACAAACGCTCGCCCGAATCCATCCAGCAAGCAAAAGCGTGGCTCGCGCCACTCATCGACCATCTGAACAACACCGGCTGCATCGGTTCGATCAGCGAAATCTTCGGCGCCATGCCGCCGCATCCGCCGGCCGGTTGCCCCGCGCAGGCGTGGAGCGTCGCCGAGGTTCTGCGTATCGCCGCGCAACTGGAAATGTAGAATCCCCGCGATGCCGCACCGCAGCATTCGCATCCTCCGTATCGCCGCCATCGCATTCGCGATGGCTATCGTTTTGATTCTCCTGCCGCTGGTACTGCCGCGAACGCAAATCAACAAATTCCTCGTCGCCTTCGGATTTCTGTTGGCCTGCTGGAGCATCACGTGCATGATCAACGGCCTGTGGGACCTCTGGCGGGAGCGATAACGTGATTCGCCTTTCCATCGTGCTCGCACTTCTCCTCGGATCACTCCCCGCATCCGCAGCGCCTCCATCCGTGCAGCTTCCATTAGACGGCTACTATCGCCCCGGCTCCTACATGCCCGTCCTGATCAGCACCGCCACCCCAATCACACTGAGCACTTCATCCGGCATGATGACCACCGTCGCGCCCGCAATCGAAAATAAAATTGTCCCTCTCTTCGTCTTGAGTTCCACCGCCGATCATTTGCAATACGGAGACAATTCCTCACCCCTTCATCCATTGAGCGATGATCAAGCACTCATCGGCGTGACGTCGCATGACGATGCGCTATTGGTTCAATTGTTCCCCTCAAAAAAAATCGTGACAATCGACCTTAACCCGTCCCAGCCAACACCCGGCGCGCCAATCGCCTGGGATTCACTCGACGCGATCATCGTTGATTCACTCGATCAAGAAAATTTACCCCAAATGCTCGCAACAGGAATGACCATCGCCGTGCGAACCGGGACAAAACCCGACACCTCCTGGCCCTGGGAGCGCATCGCCGATGCGTGGGTCTTGCGCCCCAAGCTGGATCGCCCGGGTTTAATGGGTGAATCCGCCTATGACGCAATCGATTTCTGGACGCCCGGCCACTCCATCCAATCCCGGCAACTAACCGTCCTCGTCGCCATTCTCATCTCCTGCCTCATGCTCGCCATCGCCCTCTGGCGATCCCGCTGGGCATTGCCCGCCCTCGCAGTTTTCGTCGTAATCTTCTGTGTTATTTTCCAACTCTGGCGAACTCGGCAATCCCAGATGAGCACACTGATCCAAACCAACCAATTAACCGGCGAGATGACTCGACTGGATCGCTGGACCTATCAAACATCCCCGCTATTCACATCCACAGAAGTGAAATTCGACGCCTGCATCTGGCCCGTCTTCGCCTCGACCTCGCATGCAGACTCTCTTCACGCAACGCTCGAATGCGATGCAACAGGCCAGCCTCTGCGAATCAAATATGATTTGCCCGCGAGATCGAAGATGGCGTTTCTCTCCCGATCCATCACC
>DATAPK010000602.1:0-5754 GCA_036265245.1 Tepidisphaeraceae bacterium
ACGATTTCCTCTGTCTCGCCGGTGCTTCGTTTCACGCGCTCAAAGCGTGCCGCATCCCGCTTCACCCAACTCGGCGCATAGCACGACATGCTGTTCTTCCACGTGCCAAACCACAAATAGACCAGATGCAGATTGTGCGCCCTCGCCCGATCGATTGCCCCCTGCACCAGCGTAAAATCAAATTTCCCCTCCTCCGGCTCGACCAGATCCCAGTAAACCGGAAGCATGATCGTGTTCAAATGCATCCGCTGACATTTCTCAAACGCCTTTTCCAAAACCGCAAGATCCGACGCCGTCGAGTTGCCCAGTTCTCCGCCCAACGCAAGAAACGGTTTGCCTTCAACATACAATTGAGTCACTTCGCCGGCTTTGCGCAGTTGAGGCATCGCTTTGTTTTCCATTTTCAAATTCGTGGAACATCCACCCTGGCAAAAGAGAAATAACAGAACGATCGCCACACAAATGCAAAACGAACGATGGCAGCCAACTTCGTAGGCCATGCTAATTATCTCACCTGACTAAAAAGCGGTTTCAAAACCCATTTCAGCAACAGACGCCGGTGTCTGAGGTACTCCGAAGACCCGGATTTTTCCCGCAATTGATCCGCCTCTTCTCGCGTTAATTCGTCTTCTTCAACGTGTAAATCCCAATCACTTTGTTCACCGAATAAAACTGCGCGCTGAGGATGTTATCCTTAATGTTGATCTTGAAATGAACCAGCGTGAAATCCGGGGCCGTGCTGGTCGCAATCGCAAGGCTGCCGTTTTCGCTCAGCCCAACGCCCTTGGCCTTATATCCGCCCAAATCCCACGCCACATTGTAAATCGGCGCGGTGTTCCAAAACTTCTTCCCAACTTCTTCCAGCGTAAGCGTGCCAGTGTACGGGGCCTGCGTGAACGGCGCCTTGGCGTCAGTGATTTTGTATTCGCCACCCAGCGGATCAGCGCCGGTCGCGTTTTCCGTGCCGAACGATTCCGGCTTGCCCGTGACGTTGTACCACGTGCCGCTCAGCTTGCCGGCCTCGTCCTTGTAAACCGCCAGCCCCATCGTGCCCGCCGGCCCAACCGCCGCCCACACCTCATCGCCGCGCTGAACCGCCACACCCTGAAGAGGCTCGCCAAATGACAGCTTGTATTCCATGGCGAACACATCGCCCGCTTTGGTGATCTTCACTGTGCCCTTTTTTCTCGGCGAATTATCCCCCTGGCTGGCATACAAATCGATTTTGTATTCGCCCGCCACAAAATTCTTGACCGAATCCGCATCTGATGCCGCCGCGCTCTGGCTCTGCGCCGCGAGAATCTTCGCGTCGGCCTCTTTGGTCGCGCCGAACAGTTCCGGCATCAACACATACAGCACGGCCATGCGACGCTGCGAAGTGAGATCGTCGCCAACAAATTTATACAGCGCCTTCCCCGACCGATCCCCACGCATGAGATCCTTGCCATCCACATACAGTAAATTATCCCCGCCCGGCCCGCGCTTGATGTGCCGCCCATCAATCATCATCAGCAACTTCCCTTCCGGCTTATCCCGGATCATGTCCCCATTGATATACAGCACAAGCTGCCCGCTCGCGTCGGTGATCTTGTCATCCGTGATCGTCATCAATGTCTTATCCCCGGCGGCATCTTTCACCACATCCCCATCCACCACCAAAACGGTCTTGCCCGAAGGATCTTGAACATTGCAGACCGCAAAGACCTCGCTTTGCAGACAAAACGCCATCATCACAATCGCGAATCTGAAAACTCTCGTAATCTTCATTTCGTCACCTCCTAAAAATACCAACACCCATTCATATTCGCCGGCAAGCTGCCGCGACCCAACCGAGGGGCCGGCGATTGTCTATATCTTGTGGCACTTTATCAATCGTATCCGTCCAACCCAATCAACGAACACGTAACCTCGAGAAATGCCTCTCATGTCTCACCCCCAGTTAGGTAGCTACAGCCGTTGTGTTTCACCCGAGTCATTAGCCGATACAATTCGAGGATGGAATCCCGATGAATAAGCTACTTATTATTTGTGTTATCGGTGCCTTATTGCAATTCGCTTGCGTCAGCTACGCAGCGACGGGAACCATTCAGCCCCAGATATTGCATCAAGAGCTGGTTCGGCTAACCGATCACTTCGACGGTCGCGTAGGAATCTCCGTCCAGAACGATTCCGAAGCAGTTGATATCAACGGCGACCAGCCTTTCCCACTCCAAAGCGTCATGAAACTTGCGGTCGGCATGGCGGTGATGGACAGGGTCGATGATGGCAAATGGCATCTGGATGATGAGGTGGTTGTTCATCAACAAGACCTGAGCCTTGCCGTCCAACCACTTGCAAAGCTTGTCACACCCGATGGCTTTCACACCAACATCGGCGACCTGGTCCATCGCGCCATTATTAACAGCGACTCCGCGGCAACCGACATCCTGATCGCACGGCTCGGCGGGCCACAGCAAGTACAAGCCTTCCTTGTTCGCAAGGGAATCTCAGGCGTGCGCATCGATCGAGATGAAAAGCACCTCCAAACCGAAATCATCGGCTTGGACTGGCAGCCGGAATACGTCGATAGCTCCCTGCTCAATCGCGCAATCGATGCCGTGCCGAAAGACCATCGCGACGCCGCTTATAAGCAATATCAAGCCGACGTGCGTGACACCGCCACGCCAAAAGGAATGGCATCGTTACTCCAATCCCTGGCGTCAGAAAAATTGTTGTCCAATACTTCGACGAAATACTTGCTCGACGTAATGAACCAAACGCGGACTTTTCCCGACCGCCTGAAAGCTGGCGTATCGAACGGCTGGACCCTCGCTCACAAGACGGGAACCAGTAGCACGTGGAATGGTGTGACTGCCGCAACCAATGACGTAGGGATACTGACCACGCCGGATGGAGACCGTCTCAGCATCGTCGTATTCATCGCCGACTCCCGCGCACCCGACAAGAAGCGAGCAGAACTCATGGCCCAAGTCGCCGCGGCAGCAATCGCGCATTATCAAAAATAACTCAGACAGAAAACCGGGATAGTCGCTTATTTATTCGCTCATCCCAAACGACACATGCTTTGTCTCAAGAAACGCATCCAACCCCTCACTCCCCAATTCTCGCCCCCACCCGCTCTGTTTCAGGCCACCGAACGGCGCAATGCTGGTGGACGGCACCCCATCGTTGATGCCGATTGTGCCCGCCTCTAGCCTTTCCATCACGCGGAACGCACGGTCAAGATTGCTCGTAAAACAATACGCCGATAGCCCCGCCCAAGAATCATTCGCCATGCGAATCGCTTCTGATTCCTCTGTGAATTGAACGATGGGCGCAACCGGCGCAAAAGTCTCTTCCCGCATGCAAAGCGAGTCAACGGCAACATTGGCCAGCACCGTCGGCTCAAGAAAGAATCCCTTGCGAGCCAACCGCTTTCCGCCACACATCAGTTTCGCCCCACGATCAATCGCATCCTGAACCTGCGCCAGCGCCGACTGCAATCCTCTTTCACGAACCATCGGCCCAATCTCCACACCCGCCTCCAGCCCATCACCCACTTTCATCGCGCGAACCCGCGCGACAAACGCTTCAACAAACCGATCGTAAATCCCCCGCTGCACATAAAACCGGTTGGCCGCGATGCAAGACTGCCCCGCATTCCGAAACTTCGCCGCCAGCGCGCCCTCAACCGCACGATTCAGATCCGCATCATCAAAAACAATCAGCGGCGCTTGCCCGCCAAGCTCAAGCGAAAGTTTTTTCACATCCGCCGCCGCCCCGCGAATCAGAGACTTCCCCACCGCCGTCGATCCCGTAAACGTAATCTTCCGGCAGATCGGATTCTCCAGCATCTCCTCCCCAATCATCTTCGCATCCCCGAGAATCAACTGAAACACCCCCTTCGGAATATCCGCGTCATCAATCGCTTGCGCCATCGCGATTGCGCACAGCGGGGTAAGTTCCGATGGCTTATGTATCACCGGACACCCCGCCGCCAGCGCCGGCGCGATCTTCCTCGCCGACAAAAATAGCGGAAAATTCCAAGGCGAAATCGCCCCCACCACCCCCACCGGACTTTTAATCACCAGATGCCGCTTCCCCGCCACTTGATTCGGAATCCACCGCCCATAGCTCCGCCGGCATTCCTCCGCGAACCATCGAAAATGATCCACCGCAACCGCCACCTCCGTCCGACTCTCCGCCAGAGGCTTCCCATTCTCCTGAATGATGGTCTTAGCAATCTCTTCACCGCGATCATTCATCTTCGATGCAATCGAAAGCAAATAATCCGCCCGCGTTTTCGCAGGAAGAGACCGCCATCCTTCAAACGCATCGCGCGCATGATTCAGCGCAGTCTTCACCCCATCACGATCGATCGTGCACACCCGGCCGATCGTTTCCTCCGTTGCCGGATTGATGATCTCCAGAGATTGATCCGTCGCGATCCATTCGCCATTGAGATAGAGTTTGTTCGGTTGCATATTCTGATTATTGTCTCAAACTGCCGCGGAATATAGATGGAATATGAGTGAATGGTGCAGTATGAATTTAGCCGCGTCGCTTGCGACGCGTGAGCGCGGTGCAAGCACCGCAGCCCAATGACACTTCGCGGAGGACTTGGCAATGCGTGAAACAATGATGATGCTTATAGGTGTCGCTCTTCTCTCTGGTTGCGCCTCACAAACAATGAACGCCGCAACCAGCCAACCCACCAATCCCCCCAAACCTGCCTTCACCTACGTCATCGTCCACGGCGCCTGGGGCGGCGGATGGGCTTTCAAAGAAGTCGATCACCTCCTCACCGCCGACGGAAATACCGTCTATCGCCCCACCCTCACCGGCCAAGGCGAGCGCGTTCATCTCTCCACCCCCGACATCGATCTCAACACCCACATCACCGACATCGTCAACGTGATTCTCTTCGAGAACCTCCACAACATCGTCCTCGTCGGCCACAGCTATGGCGGCATGGTCATCACCGGCGTCGCCGACCGCGTGCCCGATCGCATCGCCCACCTGGTTTATGTCGATGCCTTCCTTCCCGAAAACGGCGAGAGCGCCAACACCATGCGTCGCCCCGGCGCGACGACCAAACAGTTTCACCCCGAAACCAACGGCTACCTGATTCCGGAATGGCTCAAACCCAACACCCCCCTGCCTCATGATGTCCCCATGCCCGCCAAGACCTTCAGCCAGCCAATATCACTATCCAATCCCGCCGCCCTGAAAATCCCCACAACCTATATTCTGACCGTCGATCCCGGAAAGCAGCCCGAGGACGACACCTTCTATTATTCCTACGAACGCGCCAAATCCCGCGGCTATCGCACGCTCATCATGGAAGGCGATCACAACGTCCAATGGTCCCACCCAAAAGAACTCGTCCACCTGCTCGAAGAAGCCCCGTTGCACGACTGAATGCATTTCAATACAGAGCCACGAAGATACGAAGGAACGAAGGGGACACGAAGAAAAGATGATCGGAGAATTTCCTTCGCAATCTCTTCGTCTGTTCGTGCCTTGGTGGCTCCAATGCTGTTAGCGCATGAGAACAGAAAATGAGCGGGTTAATTCTACAGGGATTGGGGGTTTGGTGTAGCGACTTATTTTTTAGATGGGCTGAGGAGGTGTCGGGATTTGAGGGGTTACCCACGGCAAGGCCGTGGGCTTTCGGGGTGAATTAGGACGTCACTGCGCATGATTCAAGTGGCGGCTAACCAGGCTTTGGCTTGGGGTAGAGTGGATGGCTCAAAGTACTTGACTTCAGCGCGG
>DATAPK010000603.1:0-2723 GCA_036265245.1 Tepidisphaeraceae bacterium
GGCTTCGGCGTTGTTGGGGTGCTGCTGGATGGCGATCTGGAAAGCGGCGGCGGCATCTTTGAATCGGCCCATCAGGCGGAAGGCTTCGCCGAGATTGTTTTGAGCTTCGCCGATCATTCCGAGTTGGATGGCGCGGGAGATCATTTGGACAGCGGCATCGAATTTCCCGACCTGAAGCGCGACGACGCCGAGCAGATGCCACGCGTGGGCACAGTTTTGATCCTGCGCGAGAATCTGGCGATAGATCTGCTCCGCCTGCTGAAGCTGCCCAGCCTGGTGGTGGGCGACGGCGGATCGAAGTGCTTCTTCCACGTTGAGTTGCTGCATCTCGTGACAGAAGCTAACGGGGCGGCGGGGGCGGATCAATGTTTCGGACATTCATAAAGGATGACAAATGCGCTGCGCAGTCCGACGCCAAACGCGCAGCGCGCCAAAACCCCGAAATCCCTCATTCGCAAAATATCTTCGCCCGGCCCGGCCGGGAGAAAACAAAATTCACTCACTCAATGTTGCGCGCCACGGACACTTTTCGCGCAACGCCACCGTGATTTATAGAGAGGGCAATCTTCATGGAGCACGCGATGGCCAATCGAACCGGCAACCTTTTCCATGTCGAGAGATTCAGAGAAACGGCGACGGCTCAAATCCTCCCTTGTAGTGCTTGCGCTGTGAAAAGGCGCGATTCCCCTTCAAAGGGGAACCGTTGCCGTTCAAGTCGCGGGCGTTTCCCTTTAACGGGGACTCGCGCCCCGTTCAGACGCACCCGCACCCGGTTAAGGGGGCATCATTCCTCATCAACACGGAACCGCACCGATGCAATGGACACGCATTCCACTTCGCCTCGCACACAGCCGGGAGAGTAACGGCCAATATCCATTCTTTTTGAAAGGGGTTCCTTATGACCGCATCGTACATTCCATCCAGAGAGCAGGATTTGTCCGCATGGGCGTTGAACTTCAGTACGCTGATCACCGCCGCGCCCTATCGCTACGGCCTGCAACCCGCCGATGCAATGACCATCGCCGAGGTCTGTAACGCCTACATCGCAGCGTTGAACATCGCGAGCGATCCGGCAACGCGAACCGAGCCCAGCGTGGCCGCCAAGGATGCGGCGCGGGTGGCAATGCTGATGGTCGTGCGGCAATACGCCCAGCAGATTCGCGGCCACGCCGGCGTGAGCAACGGCGACAAATCGGCATTGGGGTTGAACCTGCCGAACAACACGCGAAGCCCAGTGGCCGCGCCGACGACGTCACCGTTGGTGACCCTGATCGCCGCCACGCCGGGCGAGATCACGGCACGGTTTGCGGATACGAATACGCCGGAGACGCGCGCGATGCCGTCAGGGGTGCTGGGATTGCAGGTCTTCGTCGCCGTCGCCGATCATGGAGTTGCCGATCCATCAACCGCACTCTTCCGCGCGGTGGTGACGAGGCAACCGTTTGCGCTTTCGTTCGATGCGCCCGACGCGGGAAAGGTCGCGACGGTCTTTGCGAAGTGGATGAACCGCAAGGGAGAGGTTGGGCCGTGGTCGAATGGGGTGAGCATGAGAGTGGTGGCGTGAGGGGGCGAGTCAATGGGCGGCAAAACTTAATTTGGGCAAACGTGGCTGGCGGGTGGATAATGAGGAAAAAAAGATTTGTCGGAAGGGATTTTTGGAGTTGAGCGGTGGTACGCGTTCTAACGGGGGATTGGATTGGAAAGGCGGGGTTTCGCTAGACCAAGACCACAGCCGCAGCATTAATGCCGTCTGCAAGAATAAGCTTAGGCGTATTAGCCTCATTCAGCGACACAGCCTCGATTGCGACCACTCCCTGAGCAAAGGCTGCTTTGAGTGACTGTCCCGCCGCGATAGCCGCATAGAATCGAGCGGCAAATGCGGTCGCCGCCAAATCGCTGATCGAGTCTCCCATTGCGATGATCGCGCGTGCGGCTGGAAAGAATACCTTTTTCGCACCAGCGCTATGGCAAGAATTGAGAACAATAACTTGCGGAGGCTTATCAACGGAGGTGATCGCTTTAGCGAGGAGATCGAACGTAAGGGCCTTCGCCGAAGGATAACTAACATCGGCGTTGTCCACTGCGATTCCACCGCTGTAGCCGTGCCCGGAGAAATGGACGATGCCAGGCGCGAGGTCATTAAGGGCGTCCATGATCGATTGCAAGTCCACTGCAGGTCGGTAATGGAGCACAATGTTTTCGCGCAGGCGAGAACCGCGCACCGCTTCTTGAACTTGGCGCATTTCTACATCAACCCGTAGTGGGCTGTTGATATTTGGGTTTGATGTCGAGTAAAGCACATTGAGATGCTTTTTACGTCGCAAGATGCTCCTCGTGATGGTTCTCATGGTCACGACTTTGGCGACGTGATTGCGCTTAGTAGGTACATTCTTCGCGAGCGCAGGGCGATCGGCGAATTTGACGATGCTCTTCCTGTGGGCGCGGACGTGTGGTTCCTTGGAGTAAACCCAGCGGCTTCCATCATCGACTGCCCCATCGTTGTTGTCACTTACAATCAAACCATAAAGGGCAAGGTGGTCGAGCTGATTTTGTGCTTGTTGGCTATAACTACCAGTGAGCCCAACTGCGGCCATCAACTGCTTTTTCGAGCGTGGCTTGGAGCCGCGGCTATAGATGACGTCAAAAAGCTTGCGGCGAATCTTATTCTTGCCGAGATGTTTGGCGAGCCGAGTACAATTTTCCTCGTAATTGCCTGACCAGTC
>DATAPK010000604.1:0-4527 GCA_036265245.1 Tepidisphaeraceae bacterium
CGCCCGCTGCATCAACTGTGTTACTTCATCCTCGTTCAACCGCACCGTGAGGAAGCCATTCTTGGTGCTGTTGTTGGCGAAAATGTCTGCGAAGGAGGACGAAATCACTGCACGAAATCCAAAATCGGCGAGCGCCCATACCGCATGCTCACGCGACGATCCGCAGCCAAAATTCTTTCCTGCGATCAAGATGCTCGCACCCTCATAGCGCGGTTGGTGCAGCACGAAATCCGAATTCTTCTTTCCATCCGCGGCAAAGCGCCAGTCATAAAACACAAACTGGCCAAACCCCGTCCGCTCGATCCGCTTCAAAAATTGCTTGGGAATGATCTGGTCGGTATCGACGTTCACCCGATCCAATGGCGCCACGCGCCCGCGATGTACTGTGAATGGTTTCATCGTTTGATCCTGGCCATACTTTATCTCTCGGCTATCGTTCTAATTTAGGGCGCCATCCCGAGCGGACGTTTTTCACGCGAAGGAAGGATGAGCGAAGACAAAGGGATATCTTGCACATCCACATCATCCGGCGCACTACTGATATTTCCAGTTGCGAATATCCGTGAAGTGCCCCGCAATCGCCGCAGCCGCCGCCATCATCGGACTCACCAGATGCGTCCGCCCCCCACGTCCCTGCCGTCCTTCAAAATTGCGGTTGCTGGTCGAAGCACAACGTTCCCCGGGCTGCAAAATATCCGGATTCATTCCCAGGCACATCGAGCATCCCGATTCGCGCCACTCAAATCCCGCATCCTGAAAAATTCGATGCAGCCCTTCGTGCTCCGCCTCCCGCTTCACTGCCTGCGACCCCGGCACGACCATCGCTCGCACCTTCGAGCTGACGTGATGTCCCCTGGCCACGCGCGCCGCCGCCCGCAAATCTTCTATGCGCGAATTCGTGCACGATCCGATAAACACTCGATCGATTCCAATTTCTTCGATCTTCTTTCCCGGCTCCAGCGCCATGTACTGCAAAGCCAGTTCGGCTGCCCGACGGTCGCCTTCCTCCAAGCCCTTCACCTCAGGCACCCGCCCCGTCACCGGAGCCACCATTCCCGGATTCGTTCCCCAGGTTACAAACGGACAAAGCTGCGCCGCATCAATTCCCACGACCTCGTCGAATTTCGCGCCATCATCCGATGGCAAGCTCCGCCAATGTGCAACCGCCTTCTCCCACTCCCCGCCTTGCGGTGCAAACCGCTTGCCTTTCAAATACCTGATAGTCGTCTCGTCCGGCGCCACCATCCCAGCTCGCGCTCCCGCTTCAATGCTCATGTTGCACAGAGTCATGCGCCCTTCCATCGAGAGCGCGCGCACCGCCGGACCCGCGTATTCGATCACGTGTCCCGTCGCGCCGTCCGTCCCGATCTGCCCGATGATCCCCAGCGCCAGGTCTTTCGCCGTTACGCCATCGGCCAGTCGCCCGCGCACATCGATCTTCATTGTCTTGGGCGTTTGCTGCGCGAGACACTGCGTTGCCAGCACGTGTTCCACCTCTGATGTGCCGATCCCAAACGCCAGCGCTCCAAACGCTCCATGCGTGCTGGTGTGGCTGTCGCCGCACACAATGGTCATCCCCGGCTGTGTGAGCCCCAGCTCTGGACCGATCACGTGCACAATTCCCTGGTCTGGCGAATCCATGTCAAATAATCGGATCCCGAACTCCTTGCAATTCTGCTGCAGCGCCGAAATCTGCTTCGCCGCAATCAGGTCGGTAATCGGTGTGCCGCGCGGTTCCGTAGGAATATTGTGATCCACAGTCGCCACCGCCCGCAGCGGTTGCCGCACCTTCCGCCCTGCCGCGCGCAGGCCGTCAAACGCCTGCGGCGAAGTCACTTCATGGACCAGGTGCAAATCGATATACAGGATCGGCGACCGTCCGGCCGGCTGCGCCACTAGGTGCCCGTTCCAGATCTTCTCGAATAATGTTTTCTTCTGTGACATGCAACTCTGCTCTCTGCCTCTATTTCGGTGTCGTGATCGCTCCCTGCGACGCCGACCAAACCAGCGCCGCATATTTTGCGAACACCCCCGTGGTATAGCGCGGCTTCGGAGCCTTCCATTGCTTCATGCGCTGCCGCAATATTTCCTCGCTGAGTTCAACTTCCAAAACACGTTCGTTCACATCGAAGCGAATCATGTCGCCGTCGCACACGCCTGTGATCGGGCCTCCTAAAGCTGCTTCCGGGGAAACGTGTCCGGCCATCAATCCGCGGG
Organism: Tepidisphaeraceae bacterium; assembly: GCA_036265245.1. GTDB lineage: Bacteria > Planctomycetota > Phycisphaerae > Tepidisphaerales > Tepidisphaeraceae > DATAPK01. The sequence goes on from DATAPK010000604.1 coordinate 2,218, forward strand.
TCGCGCCGCTGAATCGTCCATCCGTCAACAGCGCCACCGAGCCCCCGAGTCCTTCGCCCACGATTGCAGCAGTCACGCCCAGCATCTCGCGCATTCCCGGACCGCCCTTCGGCCCTTCATTGCGAATCACCACCACATCGCCGGCTTGAATCTTCTTCGCCGTAACCGCAGCCATCGCATCTTCTTCCGACTCGAACACGCGCGCAGGCCCCCGATGCTCCAGCCGTTCGTGTCCGCTGATTTTGGTAACGCAACCTTCCGGCGCAAGATTTCCCTTGAGCACCACAAGCCCGCCGGTTGCCTTTAGTGGGCGGTCCAGTGGAACAATCACTTCCTGCCCTGGCGTTTCCACCGCGCTCTCACTCTCCGCGCCAATCGTGTTACCCGTCACCGTCTTCGCCGCCTCATGCAGATGTTTGCCGTGCACCAATCGCCTCGCCAACAAACGGATTCCCCCCGCGCGATGCATATCCGAAGCCACGAATCGGCCAGAAGGCTTTAGATCGGCAAGCAGCGGAGTCCGCGCACTCACAGTCTGAATGTCATCAATCTCCAAGCCGACACCCGCCTCTCGTGCAATGGCGAGCAAATGCAGCACCGCATTCGTTGACCCGCCAGTTGCCGCCACCGACGCAATTGCGTTCTCGAACGCTTCACGCGTCAGAATATCGCGTGGCTTGATTCCGTTTTGCAGCACATTCATCACGACCTTGCCGCAAGCAAACGAAACTTCATCCTTCAACGGATCCATCGCCGGAACGCTGTTGAAGCCCATTGGGGAAAGCCCAATCATTTCCATGACCGTCGACATGGTATTGGCGGTGTACTGCCCGCCGCACGCGCCCGCGCCTGGACACGCCGCATCTTCCAATTCGCGCAGATCCTTATCGTTCACTTTGCCCGCAACGTTCGCGCCAATTGCCTCGTACACATCCTGAATGGTCACGTCTTTGCCGCGATAACTACCTGGCGCAATAGTTCCGCCATACAGCACCATTCCTGGCAGGTTCGTGCGCGCCAGCGCCATGGCCGCTGCGGGAATCGTCTTGTCGCATCCCACCACGCAAACCACCGCATCGAACATCTGTCCGCGGCACACCAGTTCAATCGAATCGGCAATCACTTCCCGGCTTACCAGCGACGCCCGCATCCCCTCGGTGCCCATCGTCTCGCCGTCCGAAATCGCGATGGTGTTGAACTCCATCGGCGTTCCCCCGGCCGCGCGAATGCCTTCCTTCACCTTGGCCGACAACCGGCGCAGGTGAAAGTTGCACGGCATGGTTTCGATCCACGTGTTCGCCACGCCGATCAGCGGACGACTCAGATCGGCATCCGTGAATCCAACGGCCTTGAACATGGAACGCGCGCCGGCGCGATCGCGCCCCTCGGTAATTCCGCGGCTGATGTGCTTAAGATCCATAGTCAGAGAGTACAGGACGAGCCCTGCAGAAGTGAAACGCGGCCAATCTTCGTAAGCCTAAACGAGAATCACCCATTAGAAAAAGTTTCAAAAATCTGTGAGCACCCGGGCTTTCCTTAGTGCACCTTCGTGTCCTTAGTGGTTAACGCCCTTCGAAGTACTCCGACAAGAAAAACGGGGAACCCGCCAGGCAGCGGGCTCCCCAGTCGCATGACGCTGCCCAGGAGCCGTCATGCTTGCCCATCTAATCCAAACTTGAACTCACGCGCGAGCCGCCGCTCGCGAACTCTCAATCGGTACTCCAGCCGGAGGATGCGGCGCCCACGCCGTCGCAGGCGCCGCGCCCGACGCGACTTTGATCACATCCGCGATCCCATACCACTCTCGATAGAGCTGGCCCACTTGCTTCTGATTCACATCGAGCGACAGGATGACCTGATGATCGTGCTCGGCCGGTTCGGCGTTTACCACCGCCAAATCGAGCGCACGCCGCGACACCGCGTTCAGAATCCTCATCAACGTCCCTTGCGTGTTCCGATAACGAATGTGAAATTGCATCATGATGGTTCCCTCGGTGAATCAGAACTCAGACATCAGAAATAAGAATTCAGAATTAAGAAATCAGAATGCAGAATTAACGGCAAAACGATTTCGTATTTGCTTCTGCATTCTGCCTTCTTACTTCTGCCTTCCGACTTGCAATCTGACTTTTGACTTCTGCAATCTGACTTCTAACTTCTGCCTTCCGACTTCCCTACTCTTCCAGCAACATCTCCGAAAGCGCCGCGCCTGCCGGAACCATCGGATAAACATTGGCTTCCGGAGCGCAATCAAACACCAGCAACTCCGGTTCCTCAGAATGCAGGAACCTGTCGATTTGATCGCCCGTC
>DATAPK010000605.1:0-1530 GCA_036265245.1 Tepidisphaeraceae bacterium
CATTACCTGTGCGCTCAAGCTGTAGGCGCCGGCTGGAACATTGGTCCAATCGAAAACGTAAGGAGCGTTGGTGGCGTTACCCAACAGCGTGGCTCCTTTGTAAAACGCCATGTTCGTCACCGTGCCCGCACTCGACGCCGCCGATGCGGAAATGGAAATGGCCGCAGGCGCCAGGAAATAGGCATTATCGGCCGGGCCGGTAAGATTCACCGTCGGCGGAATATAGGCCACCGTGATGTTCACCACGGATGAAGTGACCGATTGCCCCGAACTATCGCTGGCCACCGCGGTCAAGGCATAATTACCCATGGGAGCATTTTGCCACGTGAAAATATACGGCGAACCAGTTACCCCTCCCAAATCCATGGAGTTGGCGAAGAACTCGACATTGGTGATCGTCCCTCCTGATTCAGAAGCACTTGCCATTATAACCACGTTGGTGCCGAGAGGCAGCGTGGAGTTCGGCGCGGGCGAGGCAATGCTCACTTGCAGCGCGAACGGGTTGTAGGTGCTGATGCTGATGTTATCAATTGCCACCATCTGGTCGGGGTTGTCCCCGGTGTTGTTGTCGTCCGCCCAGCGCAAATGCATCACGCCGTTATTGGTCAGCGGCGTGGCAAAAGTGATGTTCACCGGGCCGCTGCTCATCGTCGTGCCCTGGGTATAATTGGGCAGACAAAGTTCGTTTTGAGTCGGCACGCCATCGACCAGCGCCGCATTGCCCGCCACGCCAACTTCCGTCCAGTACGAAGCGCTGTTGGTGCCCGTCGTGCTGTAGAAAAAACAGTAGCCCGGCAGCTCGGTTTCTTCGGTCGGGATGGTGCCGCCACTTTGAATGGTGCCGTTGGTCAAACATTTGCAATCGTAACTCAAGGTGATGCCGTAAAGTGTCGTGCCGGTATTATTGACCAGGCTTAATTCAAATACCTGTGCGCCCGTGCTGGCCGCGTCCGAGCCCAGCGCTCGGTCGCTGGTACCGTCCCAGCAACCCACATTATAGGAATGCGCGCCGCTGCTCACCACCGCGCTGCCCGCGTTCCAAATCGTCAGCGTCTGTGTATTGTTCGTGGCCGCCGCAATGCCCGCTGCATCGATCGGTTTCGCCGCGGTGTAGGTGCCGGTCGAACCCGGAATCGCCATGGAACCGAAGCCCGCCGGCAGAGTCGTGCCGGAAACGCCGATCCCGTCAAAATTCTGGCTGTAAGAACCGCTAAAGCTGGCTGGAGCCGCCGAAACCCTCACGGCCAGCATGACGCCGGCATAAACGAACGCTTTGAGAAGCGAGTGAAGAATTGCTTTCGTCATTGAAGTTGCAACATTAGAGAATAGTGCATCCTAGCTGAAACTGAAGCCCCCGGCACACCATATGAGTATATGAGGGCGATTTCGCGGGCTTGTATATTTAACAAACGCACAAAGGCTTGGAGATTTGGCGATAGGTTAGTCGTTTGCCTTCGATCCACTGGGCGAACCTTTCCACGCGCTGGCCGTCAGAGTCTTGGCGCGTGTTCCAGCGGAAGGCGAATTCGT
>DATAPK010000606.1:0-1632 GCA_036265245.1 Tepidisphaeraceae bacterium
GACCGTTCCCAGCGACCCCAAAAGCGGCCCGACGGGCGATGACGATGATGTCTGGCATAAAGTCAGCACCATCGACAACGATGCGACTTACAGCGAACTCCACGTCATGGCCCGCGCGTACCGCGTGCTGAAGGATGACAAATACAAAGATTCGTTCAACAAGGGGCTGCACTATCTATTCGGAGCACAATACGACAACGGCGGCTGGCCGCAGCGATTTCCATTGCAGGATAATTACGGTCGGCACATCACATTCAATGATGGTGCGATGCTCGGCGTGATGAATCTGCTGTGGGATGTCTCCGACGCTGAGCCGGATTTTACGTTTGTCACAGAAGCCGATCGCAAGGAAGCCAAACGAAGGCTCGATAAGGGATTCGACTGCATCCTGAATTGCCAGGTGAAAATCAACGGCAAGCTGACGGTCTGGGGCCAGCAGCATGACGAAAAGACGCTCGCGCCCGCCCCGGCCAGGGCGTATGAACTGCCGTCGCTCACAGCTTCAGAAAGCACGGGTTTGACACAGCTGTTGATGCAGATCGACAAACCCAATGCGCGGGTGCGCGATGCGGTCGATAGCGCAGTCGCATGGTTCGAGGCCAACAAAATCACCGGCAAGCGCCTCGACCGGGTCTCCGGCCAGCAATATGAAAATGGCAGGGATCTGATCGTCGTCGATGATCCCAAGGCCGAACCAATTTGGGCGAGGTTTTACGATCTTGATACTGGCAAGCCATTTTTCTGTAGCCGCGATGGAATCAAACGCAGTTCGATCGATCAGATTTCCCACGAGCGGCGGGTGGGTTATGCGTGGTACGGCATCTGGCCGAATAAATTGCTTCAGCAATATCCCGCCTGGAAAGAACGAGTGAGCAAGCAACCCGCGGCCGCATCTCCAGCACCCGTTTCCACCAAGAAGGATTAAAATGCCAAGTATTCGATTCAGCATTGCTTTGCTGATTCTGCTGTCTGGTTCTGTCGCGCTGGCCGACGATTCGCAAATCGTTGTCGCCGCCGACGGAAGCGGGGCGTTTAAGACAGTGCAATCCGCGATCGATTCGATTCCCGACAATAACACGCAGCCGCGCGTCATCGTCATCAAGCCCGGCACATATAAAGAACGCATCATCATCCCCAAAGGCAAACCCGGTCTTACATTCCGCGGCGATGACAAGGATGCGTCCAAGACAGTGCTGACATTCAACCGGCACAGCGGCATGGATGATCCCGATGCGCCGGGCAAGAAGGTGGGCACCAGCGGCAGCGAAAGTGTGCTGATTACGCCCGATCAAATCACCTGCGAAAATCTCACGTTTGAAAATTCCGCCGGCGACATCGGGCAGGCGGTGGCCATGCGAACGCTGGGCGACAAAATCGCCTTCTACAACTGCCGATTTATCGGCTGGCAGGACACGCTCTATCCCAACGGCGCCAGAACGTATTTCGGCAACTGCTACATCGAAGGGCGAACTGATTTTATCTTCGGACGCGCCACGGCCGTGTTTGAGAATAGCGAAATTCACAGCAAAAACGGCGGCTTCCTCACCGCCGCCAGCACCAATCCCCAAACACCCTATGGCCTGGTTTTCCTCAACTGCAAAATCACCGGCGAAGGCGCCGCGATGACCTATC
>DATAPK010000607.1:0-5386 GCA_036265245.1 Tepidisphaeraceae bacterium
TCATCGGACGAAAGCTCAAAAATGTGCAGGAGCTTCCCGCCGTCGATGCCGATTCACTTCTCGTCCTCGATAATGCCGAAGTCGAAAGTGAAATCGAACCCTGATCAAAACCGATCAAGAAAATTCACCCTCTTCCATTCCCGCAATGTATTTCAACGCTTCGTCAATCGTGCAAACCTGCACGCCCCTCTGTCGGCCTGCATGATCAATTTCACTCAGCAATATTAATTCCTCATAATCCCGCGACGCTTCCAATCGCATTCGCGCACGATGTCCCAGCGTTCCATCCCGCAGCGCATGAGCATCCATGTGATGCCGAATCAGAAATTCCGTGCGAGCCGTGATCACTCCCTGAAGCGCCTCCAGCCCCGCCTCCACATGATCCGAAGGATCGATCCCCTTCCCCACATCATGCAGCAATGCCGCCAGCAGAAATTCCTCATCGTATGAAAGAGTTTCCCGCGCCAGCTCAAATACCTGCAAGCTGTGATACAACGCATCCCCTTCAGGATGATAAGCGGGGTTCTGGTTCACTTTTTCCAGCGGCTCCAGCAGCAAGCGATAAATCGAAAACCGATCCAGCCGTTCGCCGCCGTCGAGCGTTTCCTGATCTAAATCGATCGACGGATATTCCTCGCGAAGAATCTGTTCCAATTCAGGAATCGAGGCGCGCTCGATCGCTTTGCCCGTGATCGAACTCTTGAAAACATAATTCACCTGATTCACCGCATAGAGCGTTAATTCAAAATTGAAACGCTCCTGCACGTGAATGTGAGTAAAAATGCGCTCCTCGTTTCGCTTAAGAACGCGCTTGCGTTCCACCGTGAAACGCAATCCTTCATCTTCCAGCGCGCTGGTGACAGCCGATGCGGTGTTTGCAAAAATATGCAGATCGATGTCCGACCCCCTGCGAATGTGTCCGGTCAACACGCTTCCGATGATCTGCGGACGAAACGCTTCCAACCGGCGCATCATCCGAAGCGCCGTCAGCCGCATCTCGCGCAGGTTCTGATCGCGCGCATCGCCTTCATAACATTGCGCCAGTTGCTGGATTTGATCGCGAATTTCTGCGTTGGAAGGTAAGTCGCCCGGGCGGGTTCGATGCTCGAGGCCTAGCTGCCTCGCCGCCTTTCGCTTGGCGGTAAAATATTCTGACTCGGTTCGTTCATACATCAATCGTGCTGCAAGCAGCGCAATTTGCCTGCGGATTCGTTCATCAGCCATATCCTGTTCTCGCCGCGGTTATCAAGCCCGTTTGTGCGGCGGTGGGCAAGAGAAAATCTCAACGAACAACGATCCTACTCATCGCCATCCCCCAATTGCAAGCAAGATTTCCCGCAATCGTCCGTTGAGCAATGCTCTCGAATCACCATAAAACATGCTTCCCGGAATATCGTGGCCACCAACGCCAGTTCGTGGACCCCCGACGGTCAGATCGCTCCGCTTGACAACGCCTCCCAACCACCGCAAAACCTCCCCATGGCCGACTCATCCTTCGACATCGTCTCCGAAATCAACCTCCAGGAAATGGACAACGCCATCACCCAGGCCCAAAAGGAAATCGGCACGCGTTACGATTTCAAAGGCACCGCCGCATCCGTCGAATTCAATCGCAAAGAAAAAGAGCTCACCCTCACCGCCGACGCCGATTCACAACTTGAAGCCGTCCGCTCCGTCGTCGTCGGCAAGATGATCAAGCGAGGCGTCGACCCCAAGTGCATGGACCCGCAAAAACTCGAGCAGGCCACCCACAAAACCCTCCGCCAAAAAGTAAAACTCAAAGACGGCATCGATAAAGATACCGCCAAGACCATCCAAAAACAGATCAAGGAAATGAAGCTCAAAGTCCAAGCCAGCATCCAAGGCGAAGCCTTGCGAGTCAGCGGCGCAAAAAAGGACGACCTCCAAGCCGTAATGGCCCACCTCCGCGCCCACCCGCCGGGCATCCCCATTCAATTCAATAATTATCGATAGTGATATCGAATTGCATTTGTACCCGTTTAGCCGGCGAGCATGCTCGCCGGCTACACTGCAATAACGCTCAACCAAATCTCCCCAAGCGCGTTACCCCTTCTTCGCATCCAACTCCGCCCACCGCCCATAAAGCCGCTCCACCTCATGCTGCGCCTTCGCCAACTGATCGTAAGCTTCTCTCACCTTCACATGATCCGAAGCAATACCCGGATCCGCCACCCGCAATTGCATCGCCTCCACTTCCGCCTCCGCCCGATGAATCGCCTCTTCCATCCCCTCCAATTCCTTCTGCTCATTCCACGTCAGCCGCTTCTTCTCTGAACTTGCCGGGCGCGCCGCGGGTTTTGGCGTCGGTTTTTTCTCAACCACCTCTGCTATCTGCTTCAGCTCCCTCGCCCGCTCCCACTGCGAAAGATCCGCATAAATCGCCGCGTTCCCCTTCCCATCCAACGCCAGAATTTCCGTGCTGACCCGATCCAGCAAATACCGATCGTGCGTCACCAGCACCAGCGCCCCCGGAAAATCCTCCAGGCTATTCTCCAGCACATCCAGCGTCGCGATATCCAGATCGTTCGTCGGCTCGTCCAGAATCAGCACATCCGCCGGATGCAGCATCAGCCGCGCGATCAACACCCGCGCCTGCTCCCCGCCCGAAAGCTCGCTCACCGGCAAATCCAGTTGCTCCGGGCGAAACAAAAACTGCCTCGCCCACCCGCTGATGTGCATCGAGTTCCCTTGATAGCTGACCACATCTCCCGCCGGCGACAGCGCCCGCCTCAACGTCTGCGCCGGATCAAGCTGCTCGCGATGCTGATCGAACACGACCACGCGAAGCTGATCCGCGCAAAAAATCTCCCCGCTGTCAGGCAATAGCTCACCCTTCAGCAACCGAATCAACGTCGATTTCCCGCTCCCGTTAGGCCCCAGCAGCCCCAACTTCCCCCCCGGCGCCAGCACAAAATTCACATCGCGAAATAACTCCCGCCCTCCAAGACTTTTTGCAACACGCTTCAACTCAATCAGTTTCCGCGTCTTCCGTTCCGAAGAAGTGAAATCAATCTTCGATGCCCCTTGCTGCGTATTGCGCGTCCGCAAATCCGCCAACTCCGCCTTCATCTCATCCGCCCGCTGAATGCGTCCCTTCGCCTTGGTCGTCCGCGCCTTCGCCCCGCGTTGCAGCCACTCAATCTCCCGCCGCACACCGCTCGCCACCGCCTGCTCCCGTCCCTGCTGCGCCGCCAAAAACTCCTCGCGCTTCACCAAAAATTCGCTGTACGTCCCGTTATGACTCAGAAACCCATCCGGAGACGCCCGCCCCAGATCGATAATCCGATTTGCAATCGCCTCCAGAAATCGCCGATCGTGGCTGACAATCAGCGTCGCAAACCCTGCCCCCGCGATCAATTTCTCCAGCCACTCAATCCCCTCGATATCCAGATGATTCGTCGGCTCATCCATCAACAGCAAATCCGGCTCGCGCGCCAGTTGCCGCACAATCGCCAATCGCTTTTTCCACCCGCCCGAAAGTTTTTCCGTCGTCAGCGAAACATCCGCAAACCCCGCCCGCCCCAGCAACTGATCCGCCCGCAAATGCCGCTCGTGATCGTCCAGATGCGCATCCACCGCATCCGCCACAATATCCCGACAGGATCGATCCGCCTCAAACGCATCCTCCTGCGGCACATACCCAACGCGCAACTGTCTTCTTGATATCAATTCCCCCTCATCCGGCCTCTCAATCCCCGCGAAAATCCGCAACAACGTAGATTTCCCCGACCCATTCACCCCAATCAGCCCCACGCGTTCCCCTTCGGTCAATCCAAGCGTAATCCCCGAAAACAGCATCCGAGGCCCATACGACTTCCCGAGATTTCGTCCCGTCAACAACATGGATGGGAGCTTAGACGCACAAGCGCTTCACGTCACGTCAATCGCAATTGAAACCCAAACCCTGCCGCTTGCGGCTTCGCGGATCAACCCCGCCTCATCGCCGACGTCGAAAAAGAAGCGGAATCAAACCAACACACAACATCGACCCCGGCTCCGGCACCAACGCCCCCAATGCAATCGGCGCCGGCGCCGCCTGCCCCCAATTCGTCGCAATCGCATTCAAATCCAACACATTGACCACGCCGTCATAATTCATATCCCCTTGCCACCAGAACTTTCCGCCCGTCCCAAAATTCGCCGCCAGCGCATTAAAATCCGTCATCCCCACCTGCCCATTCAAATCCGCATCACCGTCGATCGTATATCGCATCAAAATCGAAGTCGGATTCACGCCTTGCCCAAACCAAGTCGCCGGGCTGCCGATGCTCGACGCCAGCGCAAACCCAATCGCCGTCTTATGAATATTCCCCGAGTTCGCAGCAACCGTCGCCGCCGCGCTGCTCATGATCCCATTTCCATTCCACGATCCACTCGCAAATCCCGAAGCCAGCCACGTGCGAACATCCGTCGCCGCCGTATTCAGCGTGCCGGTGTTATCGATCGCCATCGCATTATTGTTCAAATCCAGCTTTCCCGTCAGGATCGATCCGCCGCCGATCGACAGTGTGGTAATTCTGCTCGCCCCCGTGCTCGTGCCGTTCGCCGTAATAAAAACCGTCCCGCCATTCACGCTCAATCCGCCGGCGCGGACGTTTTTCATCTCAAGCGTGCCAAGCCCATCCTTTATGACCGCATTCGTGCCCGCGTTAACATCGCTTGAAATCGTCAACGTGCTGCTGGCCAGAGATACCGTCACATCGGTGTCATTCAACAGCGTCATCGGCGCGTTGATCGTGTGGTTTCCCGTGCTTACATTGATCTGCGCCTGATCGACCGAAACCTGCATCGTGATCGTGCCAGGCCCATTGATCGTGTAGCGATTGACGTTGTCGAACGCGAGCGTGCCGACCGTAAATCCACCGCCATCAACGGTGACGGTCTGCGGCCCGGTCGCTCCAGTTGGAGTGAGAAAATTCGCTTGTGTGTCGATCCCATTGGGAAGCACAAGCTTCCAGTTGGCCGCATTGCTCCAACTGCCGCCGTTCGTCGCCGCCCACGCCCACTGCGGGCTTAAGCCGACGAAAGGATTGTTCGTATCGGCATTGACGATCAGATCGCGGTCACCGAACAAATTCATTCCCAGAATGCCGGGGACAAACCCCGATCCGGTCCGCGGATCAAGCACGTTGAGCAGAAGCACCGGCACATGCGTCCATGTGATCGGGCCCCCATTGGTCACCACGTTCAGGCTGTTGATATAAAAACCTGGCACTTCGGTGGTCGTCCCGCCTACACCGGAAACTTCGACGGTGAAATCGGGCGGCGTGGGATTTTCACCCCCGTCAAAAATCCCGATCTGCGCCGCCGTGTCTTCGCTGATAATGCTCACCTGCGCGCCGGTATCGAACACAAAATCCTGCTG
>DATAPK010000608.1:0-3789 GCA_036265245.1 Tepidisphaeraceae bacterium
GGCCGGACTTTGCATGGCAATCGACTCACCTGAAGCTGGATGCAAATCCCTGAGCAACGCCACCCGCGACCCAATCCGCTGCATCCCATGACGATAATAAAGCCCCAGCGCCGGCCCATTCCCCGCGTCCACCGCCAGCGAAAGACTCTCCCTCCCCTCCGCCGCCGTCGTCGCAATCGCCTGCTTCATCAGCAAATCCCCAATCCCCTTCCCCCGCGCTTCTGCCATCAGCCCCAGATAAACCAATTCCATCACCGCCCCCTGCGGCAGCCGCGAAAGCAGCAGCACCGCCACCGGCTTTTCTCTCCGGCACAAAATCCCCCAGAGCCTCGGGTCGAAATCCCCCGTCGCCCGATGCCCCGCGATCACATCGTCCATATCGCGAACGCCATTCAACGCCGGGCAATCCCGGCTCGCCTCATAGCTGCCTCGAATCGCCTGCACAAACGCCGCGTGAGTGTGTTCTGAATAACTCTTGAGCGTCAAATCCCCCTGAAATTGCGGCATTTCCGCACGCCCGCGCACCGTCTTTTGCAGATAAACCAGCTCCGCCAACTCATCAAAACCCGCGCTGCGATAGAGATTGATAATGGGCCGATGAATCGGATCGATCAGCATCTGCGCAAGCTGCACGCCCCGCCGCGCATAATGATCGCTCACCGCCCCCACCAGCTTCGCCACCGCCCCCGCCGAAGTCTGGCCAAACTGCACTGCCGGCGTAAACAGCAACATCGTCCTCCCCGGGCTCACCACCGGCAGCATCGCCCATACCATCGCATTCCCCTCGATCGCCACCCAAGTCGCGTTGGTATCGATCTTTCGCTCCAGGCAAAACGATAGAAAATCCAGGACCTGCCCATCACTCGCCAACCCCGATTCCGTCGCTAAAATAAGCCGTAATGCCGATTCGATCTCCCCACGCTCGACGGGCCTGCATTCAACGCCGCCCGCGTCGTGACTTTGGCCGGAATTTGACAGCCCAGACATTCACCCAGAGAATACCCCTTCGCCCACAGACGGCAAACAGCTTGCGTATAATCTCAAAATCGACAGTTTTCGTTTAGCGGCGGGGCATGCCCCCTCCGTCTGCCGTTTTTGCGGAGTTCACACCCATGAAATTCACCTTGATCTGCATCGTGTCCGCCGCCCTGCTCACCCTCGGCCTCCTGCGCGCCACCTTCGCCGCCGCGCCCCAGCCCAGCCCTTATCCGATCTCCTGGGAATTCAAATTCCAGCACGATCTCCCCAAACGCATCGTCGTCGACATCCCCGGCAAAGACACCCCCGTCGCATACTGGTATCTCACTTACACTGTCACCAACAACACCGACGAGGAACGCGCCTTCCTCCCGCTCTTCGAGATGGTCACCAAGGAAGGAAACGTCATCCACAGCGACAAAGCCATCCCGAAAAAAGTCTTCGACACGATTAAAGATCACGAGAAGAAACAATTCCTCGAGCCTTGGACCAAAGTCGGCGGCGAGCTTCGCCTCGGCGAAGACCAGGCCAAAGACGGCGTCGCCATCTGGGAAGAACCCTCCCCACGCATGGGCAAATTCTCCATCTACGCCAGTGGATTCAGCGGCGAAGCCGTCACCCTCAAAGATGATGATGGAAAAGTGATGAACGACAAAGACGGCAACCCCATCATCCTCCGCAAGACGCTGCAACTGAACTACCACATCCGCGGCGACGAAGTTTACCCCGGCGAAGACGACGTCAACGTCAACCCCGAGCAATGGGTCATGCGATAAGTGGTCATGCGCTAAAAAAACCAAAGCACCCCTAAAGCCCACGGCTCTGCCGTGGGACATCTTGTTCATTCTCAACATTCCCGCGCCACTTCCTTGCAACACAAGATTCAGCTATAGTTTTTCGCGCGTTCCACCTATTTGTGGACTCTCGTATCAAAGCTGGTTTCGGGCATAATCCATTTCCATGAGGCTTCCCGACGACAATAAACGCAAACAGATCCTCGCTGCCGCTGCGCAGATGTTCGCCACCCAGGCGTATCACAAAGTCCGCCTCGACGACGTCGCTTCCGCCGCCGGCGTCGGCAAAGGAACCCTCTACGTCTACTTCGAATCCAAGGAAGAACTTTACTTCACGATCACCTACGAAAGTTTTGAATCGCTCCTCGCCAAGTTGAAGGAACAATTAAGCGCCGATCATTCCTGCGCGATCCACCGCCTGCAAACCGTTGTCGGCGGCCTGGTTGATTTCAATTTCCTGCATCCGGAATTCTTCGAGGTCCTCCGCACCGTCGGCCCGCCCAAGGACAACGACAAGTGGGACGCTCAACGAAATGAATTTTTCAATCTCATCGAGCAAATCATCCAAAGCGGCGTCAGCAGCGGCGAACTCCGCGACGCCCACCCCTCACTCACCGCGCGCTTCATCCCCGGCCTGGTCCGATCCGCAATGCTCTTCGCCCAAAAAAATCTCGATGCCTCTGTCCTCAAACAACAAATCTGCACCCTCCTAAGCACCGGCCTCATCGCCCCGCAAAAGTAATCCCCCCATTTTCTTCATTCATCGTTCATCATTCATCGTTCACATTTCCCCCTCACGCCATAATCGCAAACTGCTCCTTCGTAATCTCCCCGTGCATCGTTCGCCCTTCGACAAATTCAAAAACCTGATCCACGATGCTTCTCCCCATTCGCTGGCAGCCGTTTGAAATCGCCCCCGCCATATGCGGGAGCAAAACACAATTCGGCAGCGTCCGAAACGGATGATCCGCCCGCGGCGGCTCCGGATCGGTCACGTCGATAAACGCAAAAATCCGCCCACGCTTCAACTCTTCACATAGCGCCTCTTCATCGATAATCATCCCGCGCGCCGTGTTGATAAAAATCGCCCGGTCTTTCATCGCCGCGAAATGCTCCTGCCCCAGCATGTGCCGCGTCGATTCCAACGCCGGCGCGTGCAGCGAAACCACCTCGCTTCGCTGCATCAAATCTTCCAGCGAAACCAGCTCCGCCCCAAGTTCCTTCGCCTCCGCCCGGCTGACGTACGGATCGTAAAGCAAAACCTTGACCTCAAACTCCTTGAGCAGCCGCATCACATGCCGCCCGATTTTGCTCGCCCCGATCACGCCGATCTCAATCTTGTACATCTCCCGCACCGGCCAGGGCAGATTCTCGCTGGCCCATCGATTCTCCCGCGTCAGCTGCGCGCACGGAAAAAATCCCTTCAGCCCCGCGATCATCATCGCCAGCGTCGTCTCCGCCACCCCGATCCCTAGCGCCTCGTTCGCGCTGCAAAGCCGGATACCCCGCGACCAGAACGACGCCGGCACCATCAGTTTCGTCGATCCCGCCGCATGCGCCATCAATTTCAGTTTCTTCGCCCGATCAAAAAACACATCGTCCAGCGGCGCCGTGTGCCACCCCGTAATCAGCACATCCACCTTCTCCAGGCGGTCCATCCCGCTCCGATCCAGCAGCGTGTGCGCCGCCCCCAATCTCGACAAGTCCGACGGCGCGAAGACGCGGTCGATCATCTCCGGCGTCAGATGCAGCAGAACGTTCATCCCTATTTTGTACCCGCTACCCGCCAGCGTGAAAATGGCTGTGCAATAAACTATCCTTTCCCTAAAGGAGAATTCATGGATCGTGACACACTGCTCGCCGCCCTGGAATTTACTCGCGCCCGTTTGCTCGGCATACTCGACACAATTGAAAAGAGCGGCCAAGACCTGCCCAAAGTTCTCGCCTGGCGTCCCGGCCCCGGCCGCGCGCACATCGCCTGGCAAGCCATGCACTGCGCCGCCACCCACGACCGCTA
>DATAPK010000609.1:0-14352 GCA_036265245.1 Tepidisphaeraceae bacterium
CCCGGCACGAGCATCGCCTACTGGGGGCCAGAAGTGCGAATTGGCATTCCCCAGCCGGCGCTGAATGTAAATCTCGATGCCTGGACCAACGTCGAAAGTCTCAGCTTCCGCTACGCGCCCCAGTCGTCGGTGCTGCCAATTGTTTATCTGCAAGAGCCGACCACCAAACTGGTTTTCCCGATACCCATTCCACCGGTCAGCCCCTTCAGCCCTCCACTGGGCGCGGTCGTCCCCATACCGCAGAAGGTTGAATATCTGAACGACACCGCCAAGCAATCACCCGCCCAGGCTCTGATGCTCGGCATCGCTCGCGCCACCGCAACCGGAGATGTGGTATCCGGCGACGGAACACTGAACGTGCTGCGATACGGCAGCATCCTCAGGGCTCGCCAACTGGTCGGCGTGCGCGGCGCTGGCCTTGCCTACGATGGGTTGCATTATGTCTCCAGCACAACCCACCGCATCCAGCGCGGCGAATTCAAACAAAGCTTTCAGCTCAAACGCAACGGCCTGATCTCCAACACCCCGCTGGTACCCGCGGCGCCATTTTAGTTTCCTGTAGTGAGGTTCTCGTGAAGCAGATGTTCGGCAAATTTCGTGCGACAGTACTCAACAACATCGATCCCATGCAGATGGGCCGACTGATGGTGCAGGCCCCTGATGCGCTCAACATCCTCCCATCATCCTGGGCCATGCCCTGTGTCCCTTTTGCCGGAATTCAATCTGGCTTTTTTGCCCTTCCGGCCATCGGATCGGGCGTGTGGATCGAATTCGAGCAAGGCGACACCGACTTCCCCATCTGGACCGGATGTTTCTGGGGCTCCGCCCCTGAAGTGCCTGCACTCGCACTAGCGGGCATCCCCGGCGTCCATCAAATCGTCATTCAAACTACCGAGCAAAACACAGTCATGGTCAGCGATGTTCCCGGCCCGACTGGCGGAATCCTCCTCAAGTCAACCAGCGGCGCGCTGATCTCCATCAACGATACCGGGATCACCATCAGTAACGGTCAGGGGGCCACCATCCTCTTGACCGGCCCCAGCGTAACAGTCAACGAGGGGGCGCTTCAGGTCATCTGACCCATTCATCGGAGATTTTTTTATGCCAGGATTTCTTCTTCATCTCGGAGCAACGGTCATGTGCTCGCACGGCGGGCAGGCAACGCCGCCCGTTCCCAACCCGCGCATATTGGTCGGCGGGCAACCCACCGCTTTGATTTCCGCCCCTTGGATCATCGCCGGATGTCCACTCGTGCCGCCGCTGCCGCTTTGCGTCACCGGCATGTGGGTCATGGGAACAACCCGCGTGACATCCAACGGCCAGCCGCTCGTCGTGCAAAGTGGTGTTTCAGTCTGTGCCGCCAGCGGCTCCCCAATGCTGCCGGTGGCGATGCAAACCCGCGTCATCGCAACCTGAGAATCCGAATGAACCTGCAATACCCATACGGATGTGACACCAACGGGCGCACCGCCCAGGCCGATCTGCCCTCCCACATCCGCGACATGATCGAGCAAATTCTCCTGACCGCTCCCGGCGAACGCGTAAATCGCCCCACCTTCGGCAGCGGGACAGGCCAGTTGGTTTTTGCCCCCAACAGCGATGCTTTGGCGGCCGCACAGCAACAGGCGATCCAGGCGGGCCTTCAGCAATGGCTCAGCGATTTGATTCGCGTGCAGTCCGTCGTGGTTTCCGCCGTCGATTCCACCCTGTGGGTCACGGTTCAATATAACATCCTTCAATCCCAGCAATCGCAAACGCAGCAATTCGTCTTCGGCGGGGGCGCCTCATGATCTACTTCTGCTCACAGAAAAATCGCCGCGCCGCCGTGTTGCAGCATCCCTCCCTCAACGGAATCGACTACCTCGAGGTCTGCACCGATGACGACGATAGCTCCGGCGACTGTGGATGTGGAAAACGCCTGCAGTTAACCCTGCTGCGCGATGCGCGAAATACCACGCTCACACCCTCCCAGATTCAAATCACCGGCGGCGCTGCCGACGGGCAGATCCAAGTGGTTTCAATTTCACCCGGCACCGTAATATCGCCGAATGTGATCGGGATTGAACTGAATCAGTCCGGAGATTTTTCGCCTTACACGCTTCGCCTGCTTGCCAACCCGCAAACCACCGATCCTCCCGATGGATTTGATCCGCAGTTGTCGTGCGTAACCTTCTCGTTCAAAGCCGGCTGCCCCACCGTCGGCGATTGCGCACCCGACAACTGTTGCCCCCCGCCAGCAAACACTCCACCGGATATTAACTATCTCGCAAAAGACTACGGCGGATTCCGGCAGGTCATGCTCGACCGAATTGCCGTCCTCTCCCCCGGATGGACCGAAACCCACGCCGCCGACGCCGGCGTCGCACTCGTCGAAACACTCGCCTATGTCGCCGACCACTACAGCTACCAGCAGGACGCCGTCTCCACCGAAGCCTATCTCGGAACCGCACGCAGCAGGATCTCTCTGCGCCGCCATGCCAAGCTGGTTGATTACAAGTTGAACGAAGGGTGCAACGCCCGCGCATGGGTCTTTCTGAAAACAACCGTCGACGCTTTCAAGGTTCCACAAAACACCCGGATCTTCCCGCGCATCCCTGGCCTGCCGCCGATGGTCCAACCAAAAACCCAATTCGAGTCCACCTTAAAAAACGCCACCGCGCCGGCGTTCAGCACCATGGCCTGTGCGATGCTTCACGCAGCACACAATCAACTGAATTTCTACACTTGGGGTGACACCAATTGCTGCTTGCCCGCCGGCAGCACCCAGGCCACGCTCGAGGGAATATTTCCGAACCTGGCCGCCGGAATGGTTCTGATCTTTGAAGAGATCATCGGCCCGAATACCGGCAACGCCGCCGATGCAGACCCCGCCAAACGATGGGCCGTGCGTCTCACCAACGTCCGCGCGCAAGATTACAAATCACAACCCCTGTCCGATCCCCTCAACGGGAAATCAATCGTACAAATCACCTGGTCCGTGGACGATGCTTTGCCATTCCCACTCTGCATCTCTTCAACCAGCGATCAATCGGTGCCGCTGGACAATGTAAGCGTGGCTCGCGGAAATATTGTGCCGGTGGATCAAGGCGTCTGGCTGACTGATTGGGAAATCCTCGAAACCGTCCCCGATGCAGCATCCACCGCCCCGGCGCAGAGCACCTGCACCTGCAACGACACCGGCCCTGTCGATCCGCCGCTACCTCGCTATTACCCGAAGCTCAACCAATCGCCACTGACATTCGCGCGCAGCTACGACTCCAGCGCCCCCGCCTCGGCATTCATCACCCCGCCCGCCTCCGCCACACCAGTTCTGCCGATCCCTGAAATCTGCGTGCGGGATGACACCGGCAAAACATGGGATCGTCTGGATGACCTGCTTTCCAGCGATGAATCCGACACGGTCTATGTCGTCGAAATCGAACACGATGGCTCTGTCTTCCTTCGATTCGGCGACAACCAATATGGCGCCGCGCCGGCAGCAAAGTCTTCGTTCCAGGCATACTACCGCACGGGTAACGGAACCGTCGGAAACGTCAGCCGGGAAACATTGGCGCACATCCTCATCAGCGCCGAAAACAGCGGAACCCAAACGCCGATCACCGAAGTACGCAATCCCCTGCCGGCCGGCGGCGGCGTAGACCCCGAAACAATGGAACACATCCGCCAGGTCGCGCCCTTTGCCTTCCGGTCCCAACTCCGCGCCGTCACCGAAGACGATTACGGCACGATGGCCATGCACGATCCAGCCATCCAGCAGGCACGCGGAACTTTCCGCTGGACCGGCAGTTGGTACACCGCCTTTGTTTCCCTCGAACCGCTCAGCGACAACCTTTCTACTTCTTTGGTAAAAAGCACGGAAACCCGCCTGAACCTGCTGCGGATGATCGGCACTGATCTGGCCGTCGAAGGCGCAATCCTGGTCGGCCTACGCATCGAATTGGAAATCTGCGTCCAGGCCGATCATTTCGCCGCCGATGTTCAAGCCGCCGTCCAACATCTCCTCATCACCGGAAATCTCTGCAATGGCCAGCCCGGATTGCTAAACCGCAACAACTTCAGCTTCGGCCAGAGAATTTATACCAGCCCCCTCATTGCCGCCGTGCAACAAGTGCCAGGCGTCGCATCGGTCACGCTGCTTCTTTTACAACGCATGGACGACCCCTGGATTGACGGCGCCGCCCAGGGGTTTCTGCAGATGGGCCGGCTGGAAATCGCTCGATGTGATAACGATCCCAACCGGCTCGATCGCGGCATCCTCAAATTGCACATGGATGGTGGAAAATGAACGGCGACTGCCAAATCATCGATCAGGGATTGTGCGGCTGCTGCACCGGCGTCATGGTCGAAACGCCGCAACCGATTACCAATCGCCCCAGCCTGCCGCGCATTGCCTACCGCGTCGGAACACATGGGCAATTTAAATCTTCCATGCTCACCGCGTTGTCCGATCCAAATTGCTCCGCCCTGGCCGGCCTCCGCACACGCGATGACTCGGATTTCACCATCGCCTTACTCGATGCCTTCGCCGTCAGCGCCGACATCCTCACCTTCTATCAAGAGCGGCTGGCCAATGAAGCATTCCTTCGCACCGCCGTCGATCAGCGATCCGTATTCGAGCTGGCCCGGCTCGTCGGATATCGCCCCTCGCCCGGTGTAGCCGCGTCGACATTCATCGCATTCAGTCTCAACACCGCGCCCGGATCACCCGACAATGTCCTGATCGCCGCCGGAACACGCGTCCAAAGTATCCCCGGCCCAGGCCAAACCCCAGCCGTGTTTGAAACATCCAGCGATATCACCGCACAGATTGCCAACAATGCACTGAAGGCCCAAACCACAGCTGCATGGGCGCTTCAGGGATCGGCCCAAAATACCTGGATCGCAGGCGTCGCAAACAATATCAACGTCGGAGACGCCTTATTGTTTGTCAGCGCCCCGTCTGGCGCGCCTTCAACCACCGGCCCCGCGGACGTGCGATACGTCAACGCCGCCGTCAAAGACTCCGCCTCAGGAAATACACAGTTGTTCTGGGATCAACCCCTGAGCAATGTCTCGGGCAACGCGGTTTGCATTTACATCTTCCGCAAAAAAGCCGCGCTATTCGGAGTCCAGGCGCCCAACCCCGCTCTGCTAACCAAGGTGCTGACGCCTAAATGGAATAGCAGCAAGACGGATTGGTTTTTCGAGTACGCCGGCGGTGATGTCATCAACCTGGATGCGTCCTATCCAGGCCTCTCACCTGCCGCAAAATCACCCTCAACCGCCGCGAGCCAACTTCAATGGCTCGTGCTCACCGGCCCCAAATACACCTCCTACTTCCAGATCACCAAGGCTTCAGAAACAAATCCCAATCTCTATACCTTATCAACGAAAACCACCCAGCTCACAGTTTCTGACGGCCACGTGCTTGCAGGCAACCCTGCGCTGACCGGAAATGCACTTCTCACAGATTTCACCGCTGAAACGCGATCCACAACCGCATACGTGCAAAGCGAATTGCTCACTCCAGCCGCGATTCCCTTAACAACATGGAACGATAACCCCAGCTTGCGGCTCGCGCCTGGAATGATCGTTCCCGTCCAAAGCAGTTCGGTCGCGGTCGTCGCAGCTCCGCAGATCAACGTCAATCAGCCCATCGGCATTCGCGCACAACGCATTCGGATGCAGGTGCTGAATAATAGCGGCGTCACTTTCACACCAAACGGTTCGTCACAATCGCCGCAGGTAACGACCAATCAAGTATTCATCGTAAATCGCTATCCGCCGACACCTGATGCGACTGGAACACCCACATGGAGCGTGCAATCGCTCAGCGGCGTTGAAGGAACGCTTCTGATCCCCAACGCCAATCTGCAACTCTTGCCGGCCGACCCCAAAGACCCCTTCGCCACCGAAGCCGCCATCGTCAATTCCGTTTTGGTCAACGGCGACATCACGGCCCTATCGCTTGCCTCCCCGCTAACGGGCATCTACGACGCCGCCACCCTCACCGTCAACGCCAACGTTGCCCCCGCCTCGCACGGCGAAACCATGCACGAAATTCTCGGCAGCGGAGACTCCACCAACGCCGCCCTGCAATTCACCCTCAAGCAATCGCCTCTCACCTACATTACCTCTTCCTCCGCCCAGGGCACCGCTTCGACGCTGGAAGTCTGGGTCAACAATCTCCACTGGCATGAGGTGGACAATTTCCTTAACAGCGGCCCCAACGACCGCGTATTCATCACGCGTGTCAACGGCGACGGATCGGTAACCGTGCAATTCGGCGACGGCATCAACGGCGCCCGCACACCCACAGGGCAAATGAATATCCGCGCGGTTTACCGCAAAGGAATCGGCCAGGTCGGAATGGTTCAGGCAGGCCAATTAGCTCAGCCGCTGGATCGCCCCCAGGGTCTGCAAAGTTCGCAAAACCCATCCCCCGCCAGCGGTGGCGCCGATCCCGATACCGCTGCCACCGCCCAAACCAGCGCCCCGCTCCACACCCTCACCCTCGATCGCGTCGTATCCCTGGAAGACTTTCAAAACACCGCGCTGGCATTCGGTGGTATTTCCAAAGCGCTCGCGACCTGGACCTGGTTTGGCGGCATCCGTGGAGTGTTCATCACCGTTGCCGGGTCCAACGGCTCCCCATTCAAAGACGATGACCTGACCCTTCTCAATCTCATTGACAACTTACACTCTCACGGAAATCGCTACGTCCCGCTGAAAATCTCCTCCTACTCACCAGTTTCATTTACTGTGGCAGCCAACGTCCGGATTAACACCACGGATTACGACTCGACCGCCGTCCTCGCGGCCGTCTGGGCCGCCCTCTCCGCCGCATTCGCCTTTGATCAACGGCAACTCGGCCAAGGCGTGGCACAAAGCCAGATCCTCACCTTGATTCAGCAGATACCCGGAGTGATCGCCGTTTCATTGACACAGTTTTATCGCAACGATCAACCGCAACCGGCCATCCCCGCCGTGTTGCGAGCCGCCTCTCCTCTCAACGGTCAAAACGGCATCACGCAATCCGCCGAACTGTTGCTGCTCGACCCCGCCAGCCAGGCCCTCATCGTGGAGTGGTCATGAGTTTTACCGCCCAACAAATCTACGAATTGCTCCCGGCCATCTACAGGACGCGAGACGCTCGTAACGGCGGCCAACTCCAAGCCCTGCTCGGCATCATCGCCACCCAAGCCGGCGTCCTGCAGGACAACATCGACCAGTTGTACGAAGACCAGTTCATCGAGACGTGCGCCTCCTGGGTCGTTCCCTACATCGCCGATCTGATCGGCTGCGACGCAATCTATGAAGTCGATGCCGCTCCCGTCGGCCGCCGTGCCGAGGTCGCCAACACAATCGGCTATCGCCGCCGCAAAGGAACGCTCATCGACCTCGAGCAAGTCTGCATGGATATCTCCGGCATGCCGACATTAGGCGTCGAGTTTTTTCGCCGGCTTATCACCACGCAAAGCATGCGTCACCTCCGCCCGCAAAACGCCAGCACCCTAAACCTCCGCCGCGGACTCCAACTCTCGAAACTGAATTCTCCCTTTGACACGATCAACCGCACGATCGACGTTCGCAGAATCGCCCCGCCTCAAAGAAAGCGGCTCGATCCCGACCCAACTCCGCTCCAGATCAATCTTCACGGCGGCGGACGCTTCAATATCCCCGATGTCGGCATTTATCTCTGGCGCTGGAAAGCCCATCCGATGACCAACGCCCCTGCCTTTGTCGTGGGTGCGGGCCGATATATGTTCAACCCCCTCGGGCAGAACATGCCCCTGTTCAATAAACCGCAGCCTCGCGATTCTTTTAGCCGGCTGACAACCAATCTGGATGTTCCCCGGCCAATTCATCGCCGCGAATTTTTTGATTCGATCACCGCCTTCTACGGACCAAATTTCCAATTGATCGCCGACGGCGTGCCGATCGATCCTTCGCAAATCTGCTGCCGCGATTTGTCCGACAGCGCCGGCCCACAATGGGGCTGCACCGCCGCCGGAAAAATCGCCATCGATCCCGAACTGGGAAGAATTCAATTCGCCGCCGACGTACCCCTGCCCACTCAACTTCGTGTCTCGTATATCTACGGATCCAGCGCCGATATCGGCGGCGGAACGTATGATCGATCGGCAAGCTTAAGCAACCTGAATCTCGAAACCGCCGGCTTCGTCGCCCAGGTGGGCACAACCCAAACGCCAACCATTGAGTCCGCCGTCACCGCGTGGAATCAACAGCCCGATGGAACCGTCGGCGTAATCCTCCTGCCCAATTGCGAAACATTCGATTGTTCTCTCACCAGCCTGAACGCAATCACGCTGGCCACCCGCAGCCGGCTCTGGATCGTCGCCGCTCAAACCCATTCCGCGTCCGGCAACACTTCATACACCTTCAACAATTCGTTTGTCACCTTGCGAGGAAACATCGAAATCCACTCGACCGCCGCATCAGGTTCCGAAGAATCCGCTCTGCTGGCGGGGCAATTGACCTTCAGCGGACTGCGAATCGCCGGAAACATTCAAGCCACCGGCGCAGCAATCAACTTACAACTGATGGATTGCACCTTAGTGCCTGGGATCGGCGTATTCCCAGACGGATCACCGACTCAGCCAGGCGAGCCAGGCATCATCATGGCCTCCACCGAGCCGGCGCTGTCGCTCACGCGCTGTATCTCCGGCCCGATCTCCATCGGTGAAGCAGCCAGCACCGTCCGTATCTGCTCAAGCATCATCGACAGCACCTGCCCCTGCAATGTCGCTTATGCAGGCGAAGACCTCGCATCAATGGGGGCCGATCTGCATATCGAAGACAGCACCGTTATCGGAAAAATATATGTTCGCACCATGCAACTCGCATCAAACACATTGTTCATTGCGAGAAGGCCAAAGCATGACCCATGGAAGGCCGCCTTGTGGTGCGCCCGCCAACAAGCCGGCTGTATGCGCTTCTGCTTTATCCCCAACGACTCTTTAACCCCCAAACGTTTCCACTGCATGCCCGATGTTCCAGCCAACCAGCCCGCACTCGAACCCAGATTCATCTCCCTCGAATACGGCGACCCATCCTACGGAATGCTCAGCGACCACGTCCCCATGGCCATCTGGACCGGCGCCGACGACGGCGGCCAAATGGGCGCCTGTCATTCTCTTCAACAAACGCAGGCGGTCCGCAACGTGCAATTGCGCGCCCCGCAATATGTACCGTTCGGATTTGAAGCTGGAATCTTTTTAGTCCCTTCAAAACCAGAACGGCCGCGCCATCAACAGTATTCTTATGGATACGGATACGGCCAACAGCCGCGGGCCAGATGCTGTGACGAATCGCAAACCGATGAACTGGCGTTCATCGGTATCGGAGCCCATTTGCTCTAACTCAACCGCATATTCAATTTTCGTGATTGTATTTGGAAGGAAAAAGGTGTTGCGATGAAAGGTGATTTCAGCCGGATTCGATTTAACGGCAGGCAAAACTACACCGAAGTGCTGCAGCAACAGGGCCGCGTCGCACTCGACGCCGACGCAAACGAGCAGTCCGCCATCATCCGCCGCCTCCGCGATCGCGAAATCGGCGATATCGTCGGACCCTTCGGCGGGCCCGGCGATGATCCGGGCTTCGCCATCAGCATCTCCAACAACTCAATCGCCATCGGGCCGGGTCGTTATTATGTCAATGGCATCCTCTGCGAAAACCCCACGCCACTCACCTACACCACCCAACCCTTTTTAATGCTCGGACCACACGATTCAACCGATACCGCCTTGCTGACGGATCTGCAACGAGACAAATCCATCGCCGCGGTCCAGGTTTATCTCGAGGTCTGGGAGCGCCTGGTGACGCCGCTCGATGCCCCCTGCCTGCGCGAACCGGCGCTCGGCCAAGCCGACACAACCGTCCGCCGACAAACCGTATGGCGCGTCGTCGCCGAACCACAGGCCACTCGACAAACCACCGGTAGGATCGTCTCGATCGATCATCTCGTCCTCGACGAATTCCCAGCCCGTGTACCTGTGAGAACCCCCGTGGACTGCTGCATCAGCATGTACAATCCACCCGCAAACAACACCACAATCGGAACCCTTTGCGCCCAAACCACCGGCGGCTCCGACGACTGCTCCTGCGAGCCAACGCCGGCTGCCGGTTATCGTGGCCTCGAAAACCAACTCTACCGCATCGAGATCCATCAGGGCGGCGATGAAACGAAGGCCACCTTTAAGTGGTCCCGCGAAAACGCCTCCGTGGTTGCCGCCGTCAATTCTGTTTCCGGTTCGGCCATCACTGTCGATAACCTCGGGCCTGACGACAATCTCGGTTTCACTGCCTTGAACTGGGTCGAACTAACCGACGACACCAATCAGTTCGGCCTAATGCCCAATCAACCCGGCGAATTGCTTCAGATCCAAACTCCATCCCAGGCCAATCTTTCATTGACCTTCCCAGCCGCGGTTCCTTCCGTCGATACCACAAAGCACGCCAAAGTACGCCGATGGGATCAGCTAACCGACACCGCCAACGGCATCCCCCTCGCCCCCGGAACCTGGATCGATCTCGAAAACGGCATCCAGGTGCAGTTCGCACCCGGCACCTACACCTCCGGCGACTATTGGCTCATCCCCGCAAGAACCGCCACCGGCCAAATCGAATGGCCCCCCTGCGACAGCGAAGGCTCTCCTTTTCAAAAGCCGCATCAAACTCTCATCCACCGCGCGCCGCTGGCTTGCATTCACTGGACGCCTCAGAGCAAGCAATTCACCGTCGAAGATTGCCGCAGAATCTTCTGGCCACTCACGACCGACGCACTGCACGTCACTAATATCAACTGGGCGAATGACGATTTCATTTCGCTCGATACAGACCCGCCGGATAATGCAACTTCAGTGGGATTGGCACTGGCCGTCGCACTCGATCAGGCGCCTGATTCGCCAATCAAACCCGCGATATTCCGTGTTGCAATGGAAGTGCCTTTTAACAATGAAAAACTTGTGCTCTCAGGCCCAGCAATTCCACGATCAGAATTTATTCTGGATGGCGTCTGCAGCCTCTTGGAAACAAATCTGCTCTGGAAATACACAAATATTATCACATTTCTGAACATTGTTTTGCCGCCGTGGAAAGACTTGGCCGCGCGAGGAATATATGTTCGAGTTCGCGTCACGCTCACCGGCCACTGCATCTTCAAAACACTTGCCAACAAGCAGATTTACCTCGACGGGCAAAGCTTCGGCGCCGTCGCCGCATCCGATGCCTCGCTGGCGACTCGCCCCATCAGCCTTCTGAATCCCTCCGGCAACGGCGCCCGCGCTAGTGACTTTGACAGTTGGTTCTATCTCAGGCCCCTGCTCAAAATTGTTTCAATTTCCGTACAGACCAATCCTGTAAGCAATCCTCCAACAGTGAATCAGAATTTTGGTGGGGCGCCGGAGAGCTCCGTAACCGCGACGGTGACTTTCAATTTTCCCGCGCCCGCCGGAACAACGGTCTATCTCTGGCTCACGCTTCAACCTGGCCATGGTGATTCCGTCCTCACGATACAGTCTCCATTTGTCGTCCAAGCCTCTACTTCATCCATCACCGTTCCGATCACATTCGATGCACCCACTCCGAACAGCGGATTAAGTCAGACCTATCTGGTCAACGCGTCTCTGCTGTCGCAGCAAACACAAAGCGATGCGACCCCTCCGCAACTGCTTGTGACTGGGAGCGAGCAGATTCGGTAGTCTCAAATTTAACCGTACCTGGAACACAATATGCGTGCCGTCTGGTCATTCTGGAGCAAACCGTTTCATTCCCACCGTGCCGCAACATGGTTCTCGCCCTTTCACCATCTGCTCGCCTGGGGGCTCTCCCTCCGCGCAGCAAGTCAACATTATCCCGAGACGGTTCTCATCACAGATCAAGCCGGCAAAAAATTGCTCGTCGATCAGCTCGGTCTGCCCTTCATGCACATTTCCACCGAGCTCGAGCAAATCCGAGACGCCGATCCCGACTGGTGGGCACTCGGCAAAATCCTCGCCTACAGCATTCAGGACCGCCCCTTCGTCCATCTCGATACCGACGTCTTCCTCTGGAAACGCCTGCCCCCGCAGGTCGAGCAAGCACACGTTTTCAGCCAATGTCCCGAGCGAATCGCCGAGATCGACGGAAACTATCGCCCCCGCGAAGTCGAGGCCGCATTCGCCCGATTCCAATTGCCCCTTCCCGTCGAATGGGAATGGTCTCGCTCCAGAAACCCCGCCGCTCTCACCGCCGAAAACTGCGGCATCTTTGGCGGCAACAACGTAAAATTCCTAAACTATTGCTCAAAGATGGCATTAAACCTGATCCTCCGCCCGGAACATGCCCCAGTCTGGGCCCTGGCCAATGACAAACGCGCCCACACGATTCTCCTGGAACAGTGGTTCATGACTACCGCGTGCACCGATTATCACCGCTTCCACCCAACATCACCGTATAAAGGCGTAAAGATCACCCGCCTCTTCCCCAACGACCAAAGCATCCCTGCCGGAACTGCCGCTCAATTGGGATACACGCATCTTTTTTGGATCGCCAAATCCCACCCCGCCGTCGCCCGCAGACTCGAAGATCGCGTTCGCAGAGAAGACCCCGAGTTTTACCGCCGTTGTGTTCGCCTCTGCGATAATTCACAATTGGCTTTATCTGGAGCATGAACATGGGAGCGACATCAGCCAGTCTCGCCAAAGCCCCGCCCCAATCTGCCAAGCAATCGATGGTGAATCGTCCGATTCAAACGCGCAATTTTTCCAGCAATCACGAACACGCCAACCCGACAAGAATCAGCTTGCCGCATTCATTTGCGTCCATACCGACCTTCACCCCCAACGAGCCAGCCCGCTTCAGCCCCATCTCCAAATATCCGCCGCTACGCCTGCAAAGAAAGTTGGCGATCGGCGCGGTGGACGATCCGCTTGAACGTGAGGCGGACCAAATTGCCGAACAGGTTATGCGGGCTCCCGCCGACGATAGTGCGGCAAATTCTGACACGCACGTCCAGCGAACTTGCGCAGATTGCGAGAAACGTCGGGATGGGAAAGATCATGAAATCTATCGCAAACCGAGTTCGTCTAATCTCCTCATTAAAGGCAAACTCCCTCAGACGACAGTCGTTCAGCGAAACGTCGAGAATGAGATTCAGGAAAACCTGGTCAGAGCTTTTCTAGGCTCGCGAGAAATCCTCCAGCGAAAGTCAGCAAAACCCCAGGGCGACCAAGGTTCAGCCGCGGGCGGGCAGATTTTTATGCAAGCGAAGCTTGGCGACGCGCAGTCACCGCAGCCCCCAATTGATCTGGAGGCCCGCACCGGATCCCTAGAAGGTCGCGGAGTGCCGCTTGCTTCTTCGTTGCGCAACGAAATGGAGGGACGATTTGGTTATGACTTTAGCCATGTGCGCATTCATGCAGATGCCCCGGCGGCTCTCTTGGCGAGGCAGATTAATGCGCGAGCTTTCACGATTGGACGTAACATCGCTTTCGCCAGCGAGGAGCGAGCATTTACGAGCACAGACTCAGGCAGGCGACTGCTCGCCCATGAATTGACCCACGTCGTCCAGCAAGGACAAGCGCCACCCCGCCTTCAGAGGAAAATTGTCGTCGCAGGAAAACCTTATACCCCTACCGCGCGATACCTGCATTACGTAGAAGTGAATTATGGAAAAGCAATGAGAGAATTCGTCGAGCGCATGCACAATGGCGGAGGCGCACCGACCTATTCATTTAGCACCTATGAACAGATGGGAAACGAGGTCCGAATAAGAGCCAACGCCATCAAAGGCATCGAGGAAGTCCACAAAGGGTGCTGCGACTACCCAGACGCCGCTCACCCATATTTTCTGAACAGCACGTATTGGGATCACCTCGGCGGCGTGCATTTTAAGACCAAGTCACCGCTGCCGGCTGGTAAGAAACCTTCCGACGCTATCGAGGCTATCTTCGCACCAGGTGCCGGAACGCGCCTGGAATGCCTAACGATGACTGTTGCCATTGAGTACTACTCCATGCTTAAAGCTATTGGCCCCGCCAAATTTAATGCCGAATTTGCCGCGGGCATCGACATTTCCACCAGCCCGCAACTGATTGCCACGCCGGATAAAAAATACAAAATTATAGCCGTTGCAAGTAAGAGCGAACTCTTGCCAGGCGACTGGGTCTACTTTAAGAACTTCCACGACTATACGATAAGAATCCCCGGCGGATTCTGGCGGGGAGAAAACGCGATTTATCTTGGCGGTGGCAAATACCGCGGGTTTGGTGTCTTGCAAAAGACCGAAAATGAATTGAACCAAGAACTGGTGGACCAATACAATAATCATTCAGTGCCTCCCCTGACGAAAACTGTCGCCGACCTTAT
>DATAPK010000610.1:0-2656 GCA_036265245.1 Tepidisphaeraceae bacterium
GCTTCTGCTGGAGACGCTGGCGGGGCATATCGCGCTGTTGGAGACGACGTATCCGCGAAAGGCGAAGTCCGCGGCGACGCGTCGGGCGAAGCAGTGCATCATGGCCAAGCTTCGACACTGCAATTCGCGCGGCAGAATTGCTGCTTGATGCGCGGTTCATCCCGACCCTGAAGGGTTGGGCATTGCGTCGTGCATGAAAGTTTTGCACGGAAACAAAAGAAGCCCAGTCTTTCGAACGACTGGGCTTGCCGTGAATCGATCTCCCGGCTTTCCGGGGCCGGGCACCCGTAGAAAAGTTCACGCCAGCGTATCGTTCAATCGGCGGGACGGTTTCACGCGTCCCCGTTAACCCGACTGCCGTATCTGGCGTGTGTTCCAGCAAGCTTGACTTGATCATGCGTCGCCTGGAACGCACAGCAGTATGCTACTCGGCGGCGCCGGATTCAACACAAACCGCGGATTTCCGAAAAAAATTTTGCGACGCAAAATTTGCCTGATTTTTCGTTGACAGTTTTTCCTTTAAACGGTCTGCGCCGCAGTCCAATCCCAATGCAACAGTTGAAGCGTCCCTTGTGGTGACAACCGATATCGCGTTCCCAGCGGCAGGGGCGAATAATTCGGCCCATGCCCGACCGGCAGACCGACGGCGACCGGTATTTTCAGGCGTTCGCCCACGGTTCCGAAGATCTCGCGCAGCGCCTCATCCAGCGGATAGACCTTTCGCAGCGGAATGCGCTCTCGCTTCTCGATTCCTTCGAGCAACTGATACACATTCTCACCCGCTTCCAGCGGGTTGAGGCACGTGCTTGATTCGTCGTCGCAACTGGTGAAGTCGCCGAGGATAATCGCGCGCACGCCGTCGAGTCCGCCGGATTGAACGAGCTGCGTGAGCATGCGATCGATTCGATAAGGCCGCTCGTCGACATCTTCGAGGAAGAGAATCTTGCCATGAGCGTCCCCCGCGTAAGGCGTGCCGATGACGCATTGCCACATGGCCAGATTTCCGCCGACGATTTCCGCTTCGATCGGTTCCTTCGGCGCCGCGGTAATGAAATGCAGCTCGGTCTGCTCCCATGCAAAACGCGCCGGCTCCCCGCGCGCACACGCGAGCGTCGGAAGCTGATCTTCGGGACTGAGCTGCGCAAAGCTCATTCCCGCCGGCATCGATGCGTGCAGCGTGGCGAATCCCCAGTGATGCCGCGCGAACTCGTGCAGCACGGTTACGTCGCTGTATCCGACAATCAGTTTCTTCCGCTTTGGTTTTCCCTGCTTGCGAGTCAGTGAATCGAGCATCGGCAAGAGCCGGCTCGCCCCGTATCCCCCGCGTGCCGCCCAGAGGATTTCGATGTTGTCATCACACGCCAGCTCATACAGCGCAGTAGCCCGTTCCTCATCGGTGCCGGGATAAATGAAGTGCTCTTTGCTCACCTGCGAATGGATCGTCACCTCAAATCCCTTATCGCGCAGGATCTGCACCCCGAGCCCAAACTCCGCCATCGGCACAATCGACGATGCGGCGAAGATTCCGATTCGATTTCTACTGCTCATTTCAATGTCCAAAAAACCAGCGAACGACCCAGCACGATAAAACAATCGCCGCGATGTCGGCGATCAAACCAACCGGGACCGCGTGACGCGTCTTGCGGATGTTCACTGCGCCGAAGTAGACCGCGATGATGTAGAAGGTCGTCTCCGTCGAGCCGAACATGGTCGCCGCCATCTTCACGAAGATCGAATCCGGGCCGTACTGTTTGACCAGATCGCCGATCACGCCGACCGACCCGCCGCCGCTGAGCGGGCGCACGATCGCCATTGGCAGCGTCTCCGGCGGCACGCCAATCGCCGCCATCGGTCTTCTCAGCAGGTCCTGCAGAAATCCCATCGCGCCCGAAGCCCGGAACATGCTCACGGCAAAGATGATCGCGACCATATACGGCATGATTCGCACCGCAACGGTGAACCCATCCTTCGCTCCCTCCACAAAGCGCTCGTACACCGGCACGCGCTTGAAAAGCCCGTACAGCGGGAAGAACACAATCAGCAGTGGCACGGTGAAGACGCCAACCAGCTCGGCGATGGTACGAACCGTGTTCATTGCGCACCCCCGACGTTCGCTGCCAGCAGATTCGGATTGGTCCGCCGGTACATTGGCAAGCGTTCGTAGATCTTGCAGGCAATGATCGATATGACCAGCGACACGCCGGTGCAGATCAGGATCGGCACGTAAACTTGTGCCACGCCAACGCCCATGATGGCGACGATGGTCGCCGGTGGGAGCAACTGCACCCCCGCGGTGTTGATCGCCATCAGCATGACCATCGGGTCGGTCGCGGTATCGTCGGTGGGATTAAGCTTCTGCAGTTCCTCCATCGCCTTGAGTCCCATCGGCGTGGCAGCATTGCCCAGGCCGAGCATGTTCGCGGCGAGGTTTAATCCGATCATCGCCAGCGCCGGATGATCCTTGGGGATCTGAGGGAACAGCGGATGCAGAACCGGGCGGACGATCCGCACAAACACCTGGATCAGCCCCGAAGCTTCGGCGATGCGCATCAATCCCAGCCAAAGCGCCAGCCCGCCGATCAATTCCAGCGCCAGGCTGACTGCCTTCTTCGCGAAATCAAACGCGGCCGCCGTGATGTCGCGAACTTTCACAAAG
>DATAPK010000611.1:0-9911 GCA_036265245.1 Tepidisphaeraceae bacterium
ACCGGATTGCAGATGCGATGCCACATTTACAACGTCATATTGTGGCCCATTTGGCTGGAACCTTGAAGGCCCTCGGTCAACATAAACTCCGTTGACCCACAACACATAGCGCGCATCCGCGAATATCGAGAGTGAGGCTACTGTTGGCTTTTGGAGAAGGTCAAAGGCCCTTCGAAACGCCACGGCTACTCCGCTATCGTCCAGCGGAGGATCCGTCCAAATCATCGCTTCTTGTAATGCACGGCCTATGCCGTCCGCCGAAATAGTTGGAAACATTCGCAGTGGAGGGACATTCTGGGCATGTGCAATAGAGACCTGTCCTAACACTGCAAAGATCATCGCAGCCAATCTCAAAGCCATGTTGAGCCGATACGAAATTAAACGTAAATACTGAATCATCCGATTACACTCCTCGCCGAATACGCATGGAGAAACAACCGATATTTGATTGAGCTAACCGCCATACAACGCTCTTCTCATAATTGCAAAACTAGATCGAGCACGATCGGTCGTTGGAAGCAGATATATATTTACTATTAACCTCGAATTGCAATCGCCGAACATCAGTTGCCTGTCACAATTGGTCTCTGCAAAAATGTGCTCCGATTCCACTTCCAATCCGGCGATTTCAGATTCTCCATCGCCTCCTCCACGCGAAATCCCTGATCGGCCAGGCGCTGGATTGCCATTCGATATCCCGCCCAGACCTTCAAGTCCTGTTCACTTGGGGAATAGGTTTTCCGAAACGGAACGCCAAGCCCCACGAGGATCGCAAGATATCCCTCCGTCCCAAACGGATCGGCCGGATTTAACACCGGCGTCCGCAGCAGCGCCGTCGGCCCATTCTCGCGAAAGAATTCTACGATTGGCGCCGCATCACCAATCTCCACCTTCTCCCGAACCTCACGCCAAAACGGCGTGTCCACTCGATCGTTAAATTTGTAATGAATCGAAAGAAACCATCGAATATCGTCGAATGCCTGCGTTAACAGATTGTTGTACAAACGCCGCTGACTTTCTCGAACCACTGCATCCCCATCGTGCAACAGAACACCCAGCGTTTGGGAAAAATGGCAGATCATTCCCAAGCTCGTCGCCTCCAAAGGCTCGACAAAACCGAAGGCGTTTCCGATCGCCACCACGTTCTTCACCCATGCGCGCCGATGACGTCCGCTGACAAATCGCACGATGCGCTTCGCGCCCAGCTTGGGATTCTTCCGCCGAAACTCCTTTTCGGCATCCTCATCGCTAATGAACGCCGGGCAATACACATAGCCGCGATTGATGCGCCGCGGATGATCGATCCGCCACGACCACCCCGCATCCATCGTCTGCTGCAGGGTATAAGGTTGAATCGCTTCATCTTCGCGATCCCATCCACCCACCACCGCCCGATCGCACCAGAGCGACGATTTGTAATCCACGAACGGCTCCTGCATCGCCTGGCCCATCAGTTCCGACCGGAAGCCGCTGGCATCGATGAACAAATCAGCCGACATCGTTCGTCCGTCGTCGAGTTGCAAAGCGTTGATTCCTTCCCCGTCCTGTCTCACCTCAACCACTTTGCCCTCGGTGATGACGATGCCCATCCCGGCCGCGGTTTTCTCAAGCCACGTCACGAATGTTTCATTCTCCAGGTGATATGCGAATGCTCCATCGACAATAGGTTTGCCATTTTGATCGCGTAAAAATGCTCGATTGCGCGACATCATCGCCGAATGCGGGCCATAGTCGCTCATGTCATCGTACGCATAAAACCCCGCCGCCTTAGGCAACTGTGGGTGCTTAAAGTTCAGATGTTGCGAGAAGCCGTAATCGAAAAACGACCGCTTGCCCCATTCGAATCTTCCGCCGAGTTTCCAGACAGGTTCGACTTCGCGATGAAATGCACCCGGATCGAGGCCCAAGTATCCATGCAGATGCGTGGTGAATCCGACGGTGGTCCCTTCGCCCACGCCGATGATGCCGATCTCTTTAGATCGTAACACCGTCACCGTCATCCGTGGCAACCAGCGCTTCAATGTAATCGCCGCCAAAAAGCCGGCGCTGCCGCCGCCCAATGCTAGAATTGATTGAATTACAGTGTCTGACATTCGATCTTTCACTCGTCAACTGCCATCACTTAATTCAATCGCCCGAAGAGCCCGATCTTCAGGGAAACAGATCAGTCATCGCATCGCTCCTCGGGATTGGTTTAGTCGAAAAGAGATCGAGCCCGCTGGATCCAAGCGGTAGTGGCGAAGCGATTGGCGATGAAGGCGCTGCGGTCATCCCGAAGTTAGTTGCGATTGCATTTAAATCCAACAGATTGACAACACCATCATAATTGAAATCGCCTTCACTGTACGTCTGACTACTCTGGTTGAAATCAGCAGCCAGCGTATTAAAATCGAGCAGGTTGACCACGCCATCATGATTCGCGTCACCGGGGACATAACCGAAATTCACGATGCTGGTCGTGGCCGCACCGCTTGGATCAGTGACCACCACCTGAAGCGTGTAGTTGCCCGGTTGCATAAATTTCGCGGTCGTGTTGCTGGCGGAATTCGTGCCACTATCTGCGAATACCACCGTGCCAGGCGGGTTGTTGATTGCCAACCACGCATATATCAGATTCCCCGCACCACTGTCATCCCCCGCCGAAACACTGAGCGCGACAGTCGTCCCGATGACGGCAGAATCACTCGTGGCCGCACCGACACTCGTCGAGATGATGGGAGATTGATTGACAATACTGAGTGTCGCCGAACCTGTCTTGCCGCCGGTTGCTGCCTGAATTGTTGCCGACGTCCCGGTTAACGGCGCACTGTAGTAACCAGAGGAATCAATCCCGCCCACGCCACTACTGACAGACCACAAGAATGACGGCTGCGAAACCATCGGCAGGCCGAATTGATCCATTGCGATCGCGCTAAACTGCTGTGATGCGCCGGGACTGATACTCGATGCACCAGGTGCAATTGCGATGCCCGTCAACGTTTGATTGACGATAACTTGTACGATTCCGCCGGTAACTGACAATCCACCGCTGTCAGTGATAGTTGCGCGGAAATTATAAGTGCCGAGCGCAGTGAATGTGACGGTTGAATTCTTCGCCGCATTCGTGCCATTCGCGCTGAACGTCACATTGCCAGGTAGAACACCAATCGCATTCCATGTGTAAGTCAGATTTGATTCGCCGCCGTCACTATCGGCCCCCAGCACACTCAAATTGGCGCTGGTTCCATTGATCGAACTGGGACCGCTGGCCGAAGTCGCGATCGTAGGCGCCACATCCGGGGTTCCATTACCAGTAATCGAAATATTGTCGTACGTCGCGGTGGCAAGCACACTATTGGTGACGGCGGTCAAAGCAATTCCCACAAAAGCTGTCGGCCCCATAGAGATGATTTGCGAAGATCCTACCTGCACCCAGCTTAACCCATCGGGAGAACTGAATACCTTAAAGACATAATTGCTCCCGCTGGCCAGCGTTCGCGTCACACGCAGCCAGTAAGGCATCGTAAAGGAATTAGGGTTGGGCGTGCTTTCAGTGCTTGAGCCGCCAAAAGTCGTTCGCGAATCGTAACGAATCTTGCCGCTTGGTGAGATGACCAAATCGACATAAGGACTATTGGCATCCAGAGAATCCCGGATCATGACGCCGGCCTTGGCATTCACAGCCGAGCTTCCAGAGGGAATGGATGCCACGCGAGCCGTCAATGTGATATTGC
Organism: Tepidisphaeraceae bacterium; assembly: GCA_036265245.1. Taxonomy (GTDB): domain Bacteria; phylum Planctomycetota; class Phycisphaerae; order Tepidisphaerales; family Tepidisphaeraceae; genus DATAPK01. The sequence continues at coordinate 3,714 of DATAPK010000611.1, forward strand.
TCCCCGTAAGTGTTGAATATGCGAATTGGAACTGGTCGCTTGTGTTCCATATATCGCCGCCCGAGCCTGTTAACGTAACCACGCTCCCCGACTCTGCATAAGATCCTGCAATGGTCGGCCCACCAATGTCGTGGCTATTGGGAAAAATCGTATGAGGCGTTGTAGCTGGCGCGGTCAGCGCCACATTGGTAAATGTCGCCGTACTAATGGCCGTCGTCACGCTGACGGAAAACAAGCCGACATACGCCGTCGTCCCCATATTGATGGTTTGCGTGCTTCCCACTTGTGTCCAGGTCACGCCATCCGCCGAAGCAGAGCCAGTGATGCTATTTCCGCTTCGTGTCAATCGCACCCAATAGGGAGCTACAGTTGTGCCTGTGCTTGTGAAAGATTCGCTGCCGCCCGTGGAATTGCGGTACTGAAACGTCAGACCCTTCCCGGGAGTGACCGCAACAAACGCGTTCATTGCGTTGGCCGCCAGGCTATCACGGAACATCAATCCGCCCTTAGCCCATTGATTTGTGTTGGTTTGCGAAGTTACCTCGGCGGTAATCGTGCCATTCCCGCTAAACGGAATATACAAATATTGCAAGGTGTCACTGGTGTTACTCACGTCCCCGCTCCCCGCGACCGTGTAAGTGCTGGTGCTGCTGTTGTAGTTAGATGATTGCGATGAATTCTGCGTCCCAATATTCGCGTTTCCCGAAAAAATCCCAATGACTGGCGCAAATATGGTAACCGTGGCGTTAGCGATTAAGCTGCCAAAGGTAGCACGAACCGTCGCCGTGCCGCTGCTGGAAGCGGGCGCGGTATAAAGGCCCGATGGGTCCACCGAGCCTAACCCCGAAATGACTGAATAGGTGATTTGCGACGCTGACTGCATCGGCATACCAAATTGATCGATCGCGCTGGCCGCGAACGACTGGGTCTGTCCATTGCCAAGCAAAACCGTCGTCGGCGAGATGCTCAAATCAGTGAGTGTCGGAACGACCGTAACAGTGATCGTGCTGATCGCCGAAGCTCCGCCGGAATTCCTGATAAATACACCTAATGTATACGTTCCCGCCGCGGAAAAAGTGGCTATTGTATTCTTGGCCGCATTGGTTCCGTTGGCCGAGAATGTAACCTGATCCGCCGAGGTTCCGATCATGGACCATGTGTATGTTAAGTTTGCTTCTCCACCGACATCAGCGCCCAGTACGCTGAGATTCACTGTCTTTCCGGTAATGGCGGTCGCCGAAGCGTTCGCGACAGCCACCACCGTGGGTGCCACGGCTGGACTCAACACTACATTGCCGAAGGTCGCAGTAGATGTCGCAGTCGTGCTGTTAGAACTGACCGCCAAACCAACCTGCGCCAAACTCGGCAATAAGATGCTTTGCGTAGCTCCAATCTGCGTCCAACTAATCCCATCCGTGCTGCAATACGCGGACATATTGTTTCCGCTCCGCGTCAATTTCACCCAGACCTGCGACAACGGATCGGACACGGCAACCCACACGGCGGCAGCACCGGCGCTCGTGCGATAATAGAACCGTATTCCACCGCCAGGCGTGCGCAAAACGGCGGCAAAGGCTGCATTCGGCGCGCTACCGTCGCGCACCATGATGCCCGCCTGCGCCAGATTATTGCCGGACGTTTGCGATAGAACCTCTGCACTGATCGTTGCATTGCTACTCGCCGCGGTTGAAACGAATCGGAACGCGTCGATCGATCCACCAATATCCGCACCCGCGCCAGTGATAGTGTAAACACTATTGGTAAAACTATTCGATCCCGGGATGCCGACGGCCCCTACATCCGCACCGGAAGCCAATGCTGGGATCGTATTTCCCGCCGCCAGCCAGAAAATGGCCGCTTGGCCAACAGCAACGCTTACGTTCGTGCCAGGCGAATACATATTCTTCGAGATCAAATCCTCCACCATGCCTGTGCCCGGCGGGAGCGAGGCCACGTATGTGCTTGATCCATCATTCAGAACCATCAGATAATTTCCATATCGCACAACTTTCGCGCCGAGCAGATTACTTGAGGTGAGGTTGCCATCGGGCTGTACGGTCGCCGAGTTGTACGGCATAAACAATTCTGCATCACGCTCAACACTGCTGGTAGTATCGTGAATGCGTGCGACATCGCTGGGCGTGCTGCCATTGCGCCAATCGAGATTGGCGTACACACGCTCGCCGTTGTTGATGAATGCCACTGCACCCGATTGCACGTCGGCCCAAGCAAAATCGGGCTGGCCGGGCTCAGCCGGGAACGGCGCGAGCGTTGAGGGATTCACGTTCATCAGCGCCCGAAGGGTATTCTCATACGCCGACAAATCTTTGAGATAATTGATCGATCCGCCCCCGCGGCCACCACCGGCATTTCCTCCGTTTCCAGCCCCCGCGCCAGTGTCCGGAAACAAACCATTGATTGCATTCTGATAAGCCGCCCGTAACGCCAACGGATCGTTCAACCCCACCGTTGGATCAGAAGCCAGGAATTGCGCATTGTAATTCAGCCGAACCGCATCCACATTGACGTCCTTGGGCTCGCGATAGGTGATGTACGGTTCTTCGGCAAAGTCATAGATGTTGGAGGTGATCACACCATTGGAATTGACGGTGGCATTATCCTGGGGTGAAAGAAATTGAGCAAAACTGTCGATCGTAGTGTTTGCGACATTGGCAAACTGCGAGACAATCGAGGGACTCGCGGTCGCATCCCATTGCGCAAGCTGTGCGATTCGTGGCGTGAGCCACGGGATAATCTGCCCATACCCGCCCCCATCAAATCCTGTCGAAAGCGCCCCTCCAGCCTCGCCGAATCCTTTTGCAGTGAGCCCATAATTGGTGATTTGCGTATTCACCACACCGCGAAGCGTGTCAGGGTATAAACCCATGACCATTTCAGCTGCCTGCAGCGGCGTGGCATTGCCCAGCCAGTTTCCCGAGCCATACGTCGCGGGCGAAACCACATATGCCGAATTCGGAAATAGCGCCTGCAGCTTCTGCAATGCGACATATGAAGAATAAAGACTCAACATCTGAAACAGATTTTGCGTTTCAGTCCCACCAGTATGACCCGCGTAAAAATTGATCATCCCAAACAACAATCGCTCATACGCGGTGGCCCGCATCATCGAAGTGCCGTTGAGGTCTGCATTATATGACTTGGACAAGTACGTCTTGAAAATCGGCGCTGCGGTCGAATCGTTGAGCAACTGGATCATCGACCAGCCGAGCGTGTATGTATCCACGCCTTGCAGATCGCCGCCGCCATGCACTGTAGGCTCGCGCGAAGTCAAGCCAGCATAAGTTCCCGAAGTGCGGGCACCGCTGGTCAGACCAGTCCACGCGCTATTAGCCGCCGCGGATGAACCCTGCTGAATGAGCCCGCCATCGCTGTCTTGTTCATAGCTCGTGCCATCCATCGCAGCCACTATGCGGGCCATGATGGTGGCATCGTGATAATGATCCAGACCACTGACCGTATTTCCGTTGGCATCTTGAATCGGTGGCGTGATATAGGTTTCGGTTAGCGCGCTGATCAGCTCATCGGGAAATGCGGTATAGCCTGGCCCTCCCTGCGTGTGCCCAATCTGCTGACGCCACTGATCGGCCGTTGCATTTGCATTGGATGAGGTCCATGAAGAAACATTGGTAAACAAATCCAAGCCCCCGACTTCAGGCGGCGCGCCCGTCGGAGCAATCCAATTGTATGTCCCGTCAGCATTCGGCGTACCATTCAGGATAATCGCCTGCCGCGCAAGCAATGCGTTGTAATACCCGCTCGATCCGTACAGATTCTGTAATTCAGTGATCAGAATGCCCGGAGAAGATGTCGTGCCGATCGCCTGTGCTGCCATCAGCGTCGTTGTTGCTTTCTGTCCGGTAAGAGTGGGCGCGGTTCCCTGTGGATCGGTGCTCGCGGGAACAAAATATGGATCGGCCGTCGTGTAAGCACTGTAAATGGGACGATCCAGCGTTGCCCCAATGCCGCCAAAGGTTAGCGTAAGCTCGGCCGAGCTTTTGCCGCTCGTCATCGAAATGGGAATTGGGATCGTGTTGTACTCAAAGCGATTGGCAAACTGCACGTTGCCCCCTGCCTCGCCCGCTTCATCAATACTGGTCGGGTCAGCCCCCCCAAACTGCAACTCACCCGCCAGATCCATATTCGTCGTTGGAATGTCATTGCCCCAGAGCCGAATCGTCAGATAATTCTGCCGATTGGGATCGACCGCCATCATGAACGTCATGATCTGGCTGCCCGTCGGATCGCGATAAGTTTGCCCGACACTTGCTCCCACCGTCCCCACCCCCGTAATCGGAATCGTGCCTGCCGCAAAGCCCGGTTCAAAATTATGTGAAGATTCCGAAGCCAGATTGCCAAAACTCAATTGATCGATCGCGTTCGATCCGCTCATCAACAAGCGGTTTTCGAGCAGTTCCAGCACTGTTTTCCTGCATGGCTTTTGCAACAGCCTGATGGATCGGCGCTCTCCTTGTAGACGAATTCTCATGATGCAAATGCCAGGTGAAGGATCGACGAAAAACTCCAGGCATTCAACCGTATGCCTGATGCGAGCATCTGTATTCAGGATAGCTTGGAACACCGATTCCGCTGTGGCGTTTCGCGTCAAAATATGAACGATTTGCGACGTTCCAGACTTTTTGCTTAACGAACTCGCTGAAGCGATGGCGTATTATTGCCCATGACAACCGCCACGATTTCGTCAACCTGAGTAGAGAAATCCAGCAAGCCTCCCGACAACTGTTCACCCTTTTTGCCATTGCGATATAGCGTTACCGTTTGCTCGGGCCATGGATTGCTCAACCGGCACTTTCCTCCAAGCTGCGAATGAATTTCAACCAACTTAATCTCCCCTCCTTCCATCGAGGCGCTGACTAGAAACGCTCCGCGGGCAGCGAGAGTGTATTGCGCATCCCATTCCTTCGGCCACGCCGGGAAAACATAGATCACCGGATCGCCGTCCATCGTCGGCGGAACACTTTGCAAGAGCGCACTATGAAGAGCATAGGAAGCATTTCCCAGTCGCTGGCATTCCAGACACCCCGGCCCCTCACGCATCCCCAATCGATTGCGCATTACCCCCACACCCGTCGGTCCGACGCCTATAGAGTCAATATTCTCATTCGTCGTCATCATTTGTCCTGGGATCATGAATTTGATTCGATCGGCGAGCCCCAAATTGGCCGCCGCGATTGCTTCCCGGCTCAATACGCCCAGCCGCGTCTCGGCATTAATAGGCCGGCGCGTTGGCAACGCGCGCAATCGATCAAGCATCTCGCGATCGCCTGTTCCGACCGTACACATGTCATAAAACTCTGAGGGCACTATCCCCGTGGGGATTGGCGCCAGATTGGCATAAAGGTCTTTCCACTTCTCCTGAAGGTCAGTGTCCATTCCAAGTGTCTTCGCTGCGCTGATCGCCATTGGCAAAATGGCGTGCATTGCGGTCAACTCTTCAATACTATCGTTCGAGTTCCAGTTTGATTCGTGATTGCTGATATGGGTAATGTGAAATTTTCCATCGTCACCTTTCCGCATGTTTGGGAAATTACGATAGAACTCCGCCGCCCCTTTGATCACCGGATACGCTCTATTTCGAAGAAATGTTTTGTCCTCAGTGTATTGATATCGCAGCCAATACACATACGCGATCTTTGCGGTACTTGAAAAAATATGGGTTACATACGCGAATGGTGCCGTCGGCCAATTTTGACTTACTAGTTGTCCGTTCTTCCAAGGCTCTGAAGAATAGTGAAGCCAGTTCCAACGAGCGTTGAATATTTGCTTCCTTTGCGAGAAATCTCGAAATGCCTGTGAGCGCTGCTCCCAAGGCTTGCGGGCGAGATACAGATCACGCATTTCGGCGGTGATATCATCCGGCAAATTCTCCAATCCATCGAACCACGTGGTCTCCGGAATCCAGATCCCTTGACTCCCCCACTGTTGCTTTGCTGCCAGCGCGTAGGAGTCGATTGCGCTGCTATATGTTGAAAAGACAGGATCAAGTAGCTCAAAGCGGTTTGCAGGAGCCAAGCCGTTGTAATAGCAACCTTGATTATGCCACCAGAACTGGGATCCCCATTGGCGCATGTCGCCGGTGGTGTACCAGAGCATTCCACCATAACGCGGCATATACGCGCCGCGCGAACTTGAGCCCATGATGTAGAGAAAATAGGTGTA
>DATAPK010000612.1:0-10898 GCA_036265245.1 Tepidisphaeraceae bacterium
AAATGGCGGAGAGATTCGTTTTTTTAACGAGCGGCCCGATGATGCGCCCGCCCGCCCACGATCCGACCGCCAATCCGAGCATAAACACAGACAAGACGATCGAAAGCACCGGCGCGATGATGCCGAAGGAGGCGAAGGCCAACCGTGTCCAGACGACCTGATAGACCAAGCTGGCAAATCCGGAGAGAAAAAACAGGATGGCGAGCGCCCGCCGGGTGAAGGGATTCATTGGGGGCGATGATAAAGGGAGAGGCGGCGGGGGGGCAATTGTGTGGGATGGCGGAGATGCTTAATGACTCGAATGAGAATTTCCCACGGCGGGGCCGTGGGCTTTGAGGGAGTTTGTGGAATCAGAGGTCTTCAAAGAGAGAATTGCTTTCAAAAGCTGGGTAAGATCGCCTTTTTGCGAGTCGCGATTTTGTGTTACAATCAATTGATGCAGGTGGAATTAACCAAGCCCAAGCTTCAGAAATTTATTGATGACCAAGTGCAGGCGGGGCACTTTCCGTCTGCGCAGGCGGCCATCGAAACGGCTGTGGAGCAGATGATGCTGGATCATGGGGTTTTGGATGACTCTACTTTGGCAGTCATTGCGAAAGCGGATGCGGAATATGAACGGGGGGATTTTGTGGAGTGGCGTGATGTGCGGGATGATCTGCGCAAAAAGTATCTTGGGGAATAATAAGCGATGGCTCCGAACTTTCGCGTTCGCCTGACACGGCAGGCTCTTTCCGATCTTGAGGAAATCTTCGACTTTATTTCAAAGGATTCGCCGCAGAATGCGGCCTCGATGATCGAGCGTATTTTTGATTCGATTGATCTGCTGGAAATTTTTCCACATCGAACTGTTGTTGAACGTCAGGCATCGGCACTCAAATATCCTGTGCGTTCGTTGCCGGTAAAACCATATGTGATCTATTTTCGCGTGATTGAAAACGAGGGAATCGTTGTGGTACGCCACATACGTCATGGGTCCCGTGAAAAACCAGAAACGGTTTGATTGACTACGCGGAGAGGACTTCAAGGAGCTGCACGAGATCGCCTTTTTGGGGATCGTCTGGATTGCCCTGGAGATAGTGGTTGAGCCACACCGAAGCGGGTTGGGACATACCGATGCGGGCTAAGACCAGCGCGAGATCGCGTTGAAGATGGGTCTGCTTGGGCCAGAGGACCATTTCAAGCTCGAGCATGGCGGCGACGTCGTTGTATTGGCGGTTGGCGCCGAAAATGTGGAGAAGGTTTTGGAGGATGCGCGTGAGCCAGTGGAGATTGCTCACGGGTTCGAGCAGTTCTTCGGACCATTCGATTTCATCGCCGAGGGTTTGGCGCATGCGGTCGTGTGCTTCGTCGTTGGTGATGACCCGGCCTTGATCGAAGGGGTCGATGAGCATGGCTGCGCCGTCGCATTCGACGGCGGTGACGAAATGGCCTGGCAGGCCAATGCCCCAGCAGCGGAGGCCGACGCGCTCGGCGACGATTTTGTAGATGAGGCTGAGAGCGATGGGCAGGCCTCGCTTGGTTTTCAGCACACAGGGCAGATAGCTGTTGTCGGGGTTGTAATAGTCGTCGGTGTTGCCGGCGAAGCCGAGTTCATCGAAAAGATATTCGTGAAGGTGGGCGAGGATCGCCTGCTGCTGGGTGCCGCGCACGCGGGCGCGAATGGTGTCGGCGTAGCTTTGGAGGATGCGATCGACTTCGCCGGTATCGACGGGAATCTGATGGGCCGCGATTGCCAGGGCGCCTTCGAGCAGCGCGTCAGGAGAATGAATCACCGTTGACTGGCGAACCATCATCGCAAAGGCATGTTTTGAACAGCAGAGTGGAATAGGCGGCTTCATATCAGCTACTCCGAAGTACCGACATCCATATCGGCATTCAGGAGTCTGATACGCGAATTCTATGCCAATAAATCGGAAATCAGGTTCCTATGGCAGGGCCGTGGGCTTTTTTGAGGGAGGGGGTGGGGTAAATGAGGGTTAGGCGTTCTGCGGATCGGCGATCGACGCGTTTTGCCGCCAGAAACGGTGGATGCTTCTGGCAAGCTGGGTTAATTCGGTTCTTCGCAAGCGTCCGATGGGCTGTTCCCAGTCAATTTGCAGCCATTCCAAGGCGCGCGCGATGGCGTCGGGGCAGCAGCCGACTTCCTTGATTGTCGCATCGAGGGCCTGTCGCAATGTCGTATGAGGAAAGGTGAATTGACGGCGAGTGAGGATACCGAGGATCTGCTCATCGCCGGCGATGGGGGTGGTGCGCGTCTCTTGGCGGATCATGGTGAGAAACGATAGTCACGGGTTTGAGCGGGGGCAAGAAATAGTGCATTTTTTGTCATGTCGAAGGCGGGGCGGTGGATTTTGGGGAAATGGGAAATTTGGTGGGAACCTGTTTGCTTGATATCCTGTAGGGCCTCATGGAACTTCTCCTGTCGATCACGCTGTTTGCCGGGTTTGGGGCGGCGTTTGTGTTGATCAATCTGGTGATGGGAGCGGTGGCCAGGCCGAAGATTCCGAATCCGGAAAAATCCGCGGTGTATGAATGCGGCGAGCCGACGATCGGATCGTCATGGGTGCAGTTCGATCTTCGATTTTACATTGTCGCGCTAGTTTATCTGATCTTTGATGTTGAGGTCGCGCTGTTTTATCCGTGGGCGGTGGCTTACGGCAGCGCGGAGGCGCTGGGCAGTTCGATCGGGATGAGCGCGTTTGCGGTGCGGCAGGTGGCGCTGGTGGATATGCTCTTTTTCTTCGGCGTGCTACTGGTGGGGTTCGCGTATCTGTGGCGGTTTGGATATCTCGACTGGGTGCGCTCGGCGGCGACGACGAGCCTGAAGATCGACTATCGGCCGGGCATCGATCTGCGAAGCGAAGCGAGAATCGATCGGGCGTAAATTCATTTTTTTATGGGGCACGGGAAGACTCTTCAACGGTCGGGGGCTCGCGTCGATTGCAATCGTTGCTTGCGGAGGATAATTCTCAAGGCGAATCCGGATAACGCAGATGCGCGACGGAAGCGCTGAATAATCAGTGACCCAAAAGTATGGAATCGACCACATCGAATCGTTCGCTGGCAGGGGCGTTGGCTGCGGCCTTGATCATTGTCGTGGCGATCGGGTTGGTTTTTTGGCCGGTCTTCAAATGCGATTTTACGACGTGGGATGATCCCGAAACCGTTGCAAGCAATCCGCAGCTTAAGCCGCCTAGCGCGAGCGGGGTGATTCGATATTGGAAGCGGCCGGCGATGGGGTTGTATATCCCGGTGACGTATACGGTTTGGTCGGTAATTGCATTTGTGAGCGGCCCATCCGATCTGCCGGGCGAGGCGACGCAGCTTGATCCGATGTTGTTTCATGGCGCGAATCTGCTGCTGCACGTGCTGTCGGCGATCGTGGTCTGGCTGATTCTGCGACGACTTTTTGAGAATGATGTGGCCGCGTGCGCGGGGGCGTTGCTGTTTGCGCTGCATCCGGTGCAGGTTGAGCCGGTGGCGTGGGTGTCGGGGTTGAAGGATGTGCTGTCGGGTTTGCTGGTGCTGATTGCGATTTGGCAATACATCGGTTTCGTCGATTCGCCACGGGATAGCGCGCAACGGAAGATTCGATATTTGATTGTTCTTGGCGCGGCGGGGCTGGCGATGCTGTCGAAACCGTCGGCGATGGTGCTGCCGGCGCTGTTATTCATTTTGGATTGGCTGATTTTGAAACGTCCGTGGCGAGAGATCGCGCGGGGCGTGATTCCGGTTTTACTGATCTGCCTGCCCTGCACGATCGGCGCGAGCATCATTCAGCATCCGTCGCGAAATCTTGCGCTTTGGAAGCGGCCGATTGTTGTGCTCGATTCGCTTTCGTTTTACACGCTTAAATTGCTCTGGCCGACGAAACTGGCGCCGGATTACGGTCGCCGGCCGATCGATATCTTCCAGAATAATCTCATCTGGTGGTGCGGATTGATTCCGACCGTGCTTGCGGTGGCGCTGTGGGCGGTGCGACGACGCTCGCCACGCATCGTGGCCGGCGTGATTTTGTTTTTGGTTGCCGTGCTCCCGACGCTTGGATTTGTCGAGACGCTTTTTCAGGATAAGTCGACGGTGGCGGATCACTATTTATATGTGGCGATGTTTGGTTTAGCGCTCGCGTTCGCCGCGTGGATGGTGCGATTGCGTGTGCAGATCGCTTGCGCCATCGCGATCCCGATTCTGTTGGTGCTAGGTATTTTGAGCTTCCGTCAAACCTCGTATTGGCAAAATTCGGAGACGCTTTTCACGCATACGATCCAGGTGAGCCCGCGAAGCTGGTCGGCGCATATGGGATTGGCGGCGGCGATGATCGAGCAGAAGAAAATCGGCGAAGCTGAAGAGCAGGTGCAGGCGGCGATCGCGATTTATCCGGCTTCGGGCAATTATCTGAGTCTTGGCAAACTTCTTTTGGCCGACAATCGTCCTGCCGAAGCGGCGGATGTGCTCAACAAGGCGGTGTCGCTGGAGCCGGGCATCGAAGGGGGGAGATTTTCGCTGGCGAATGCGTATCTGAACAGCGGCCGATCTTCCGAGGCGCAGCAGCAACTGGAGATGATTTTGAAGGATCATCCGGAGGATGAGAAAGCGAAGGAGTTGCTGGTGCTGGCGCGGAGCGGGCAGCGATTGTGAGGACCCCACGCATGCGTGGGGCTATGTGGGGTGATTGGCGTGACTTGCTGCGCATTGCGGTGCGGATAGAGTATCCCGCCTTGATGTCGCAGACGTCGCAGAACTTTTTCGCTTCCGGGCCGTTGGTGGCGCTGTGTGGATGGCTCGTGCCGGGCTCGGGATATTGGTTGATCGGTGAAAAAATTCGCGGCGCGGTGGTCGGCCTGACGATCCTCGCGATTTTTCTTGGCGGGATTTTGATCGCCGGCATTCGGGTGGTCGATGTGCCGGGGTTCGACAATCTGGGGCGGGCGTCTTATGTGCGGCTGGAGCAGGATTCGCAGGGGCATGTGCGCGAAAACAAATCGCTTCAACCCGATAAAGAGAGCAGCGGCGGATGGCAGCCCATCGGGGCATGGCACTGGACATTGCGGGCGCATCCGTTTCCGGACATCGCGGAGAAGCCGTGGTTTGTCGGGCAGATTCTCGCCGGGCCGATCTGTCTGGTGGCGGCGAGCAAATCGGTGGAGGTTGCGCATCCGGTGTCGCCCGATGAAACGATTTCCGCAACGCCTTCCTCGCATGCGCGAATTTTTGAGATCGGCACGCTTTACACTGCGGTGGCCGGGATGCTGAATCTGCTGGCGATCATCGATTCGGCCTATCGCGCCGGGCAGGGGGCGGGGCAATGATGCTGCCTTTGGCGTATCAGCTTTTTCTCGACCCCATGCCTCTCTGGGACTATTGGCCCTGGACGCTGATTCCCTTGGCGCTGGGCGTGTCCATCGTTTACAAATCGATGAAGTGCAAATCGATGAAAACCGTCCCCCGCGAGGCGGCGGCGATCACCTTCTGGATCCTCTTCGGCATGATCTCAGCGGCGGCGGTGCTGTGGGGAATCGTGGCGATTGTCGCGAAGGTCTAAAGCCTCTGAGGATTTTTGCCACAGAGGTACGGGGGGCACAGAGCAAAACACAAAGAAATAATTCTGATTCCTCTTTTCTTGTCTCTGTGGCTCTGTGGCTATATTTTCTGAAGCTGCCACTAGCCCTCGATACTCTTTCTGACGCGCCTCATCTTTTATCTTGCTCCATCTCTCTCTGGGGCGCTATACTTTGATAGTTCAATTACATCTCATTTTGCGGAGCAGCTATGCCCAATTACACCACCGCGGACATTCGTAACGTCCTGATTGCCGGCCATGGGGGATGCGGGAAGACGACACTTGTCGATGCGATGCTCTTTGCCAGCGGCACCGTGAAGCACAAAACGTCGGTGGCCGACGGAAGCAGCATTTCGGATTTTGAGAAGGAAGAAAAAGAACATAAGCATTCGATCTTCTCGTCGGTGCTGCATGCCGATCACCTGGGGAAGCGGATCAACATCATCGATAGCCCGGGATCGCCGGATTTGATCGGGGCGGCCATTGCGTGCCTGCCGGCGGTGGAGATGGTTGCCGTCGTGATCAACGCGCAAAGCGGGATTGAGGTCGTCAGCCGGCGATTGATGGAGGCGGCCAAGCTTCAGAACATCCCGCGCGCGATCATCGTCAATAAAATCGATCTGCCGGAGATCGATCTTGAGATACTCGTCGAGCGCATTCGCGAAACCTTTGGCAGCGAATGTCTGCCGATCAATCTGCCGACTGGGAAAAACAAAGCCGTCGTTGAATGTCTGTTGAATAGCTCCGGCGAAGCGGATTTTGATACGGTAAAGCGCTGTCATGCGGCCATTCTCGATCAGATCGTTGAGATGGATGAAAATCTGATGGAAAAATATCTGGGTGGCGAAGAGCCGGATTATGGCGCGCTTCATCCGGCGTTTGAAAAGGCGATGGATGAGGGGCACGTCACGCCGATTTTATTTACCGATGCCAAATCCGGCGTGGGCGTGGCGGAACTGCTCGATGCGATCGTGAAGCATTTTCCATCACCCGAGGAAGGCAATCCCGAGCCGTTTATGTCCGGCGAACCTGGGACGGCGGATGAGCGATCGTTCGCCTACGCCAACGATCCCAACAAGCCGCTGCTGGCGCATGTGTTTAAGGTCACGACCGATCCGTTCGTGGGCAAGCTGGCGATCTTTCGGGTTCATCAGGGAAAATGCACCGGGCATTCGCAGGTTTTCATCGGCCACAACAAAAAATCGGTCAAGCTCAGCCACGTTTTTCATTTGCAGGGGAAGGAACACAAAGAGGCCGACCAGATTATCGCCGGCGACATCGGCGCGGTGGCGAAGATCGAAGAGATTCACACCAACGATGTGCTGCATGACGATCATGCGCTCGACAGCGTTCATCTCAAGCCGCTGACCTTCCCCACGCCGATGTATGGATTGGCCGTCACACCCAAGGCGCGCGGCGATGAGCAGAAAATCTCGATCCTGCTTTCCAAAATTCAGGAAGAAGATCCAACCTTTAAATGGCACACCGATCGCCAGACGCATGAGATCGTGATCAATGGATTGGGCGAGCTGCATTTGAGATTGGTGCTTGAGAAGCTGAACAATCGTGGCCTGCATGTCGATACCAAGCCGCCGAAGATTGCATATCGCGAGACGATCCAGATGAACGCCGAGGGACATCACCGCCACAAAAAACAAACCGGCGGGGCGGGGCAGTTCGGCGAAGTCTTCCTGCGCGTCGAGCCAATGGAGCGCGGCAAGGGGTTTGAATTCGTCGATGAAATTTTCGGCGGCGCGATCCCGGGACAATATGTCCCCGCGATTGAGAAGGGCGTGCGCGAAGTGCTCGACCAGGGCGCGATCGCCGGCTATCCGCTGCAGGATGTCCGCGTGATTGTTTACGACGGCAAGCATCATGCGGTGGACAGCAAGGAAATCGCGTTCAAGACCGCCGGCAAATACGCCTTCATCGACGCGGTGAAAAAAGCCAAGCCCGTGCTGCTCGAACCCATCGTCAACATGGAAGTGACCGTGCCGGAAGACAAAATGGGCACGATCACGGGCGATCTCAGCGGCAAGCGCGGCCGAATCCACGGCCAGGATTTTGTGGGCGGGGGGATGGCGACAGTCAAAGCTCAGGCGCCGCTGAGCGAGGTGATGCAGTATCAATCGCAGCTCAAGAGCGTGACGGGCGGGCAGGGATCGTTCTCGATGGAGCTAAGCCACTACGAAGCGGTGCCGCCACAGGTGCAGGCGAATATTGTGTCGCAGTATAAGCCGAAGGCGGAGGAGGAATGAGGCGAAGATGAGCAGTAATCCGACGCCATCAATATCTCCGAGCATCTCAACGCGTTCCGTTGAAGATGGCTTAGATTTTGCCTGCAATTTGCTTGCTGATGCGCTTGTGATTTCTTCAAGTTACAAGCCAGAGTCTTCAGCTACTCTTCTTGGGCTTCTCGCAAATTACATCAGTTTCCGATACTGCGGAGAAGAAGGGCTGGCATTAGAGAATCTGATGACAATTGCGGAAGAACTCAAGAGGAGTGAGAAAGTGCGCTGGGCTCAATTTTGGCAGCAAATCCAATGGCTTTGTGAAAAGACTGGAGTACCTTGCGCGAATATCCTAAAGAAATGAACCGAAGCTTTGGGGACGAAACTTCAAATCTCTTTATTGCCCGCAGTAGATCGAGTTACTGTGTCCAATCCTCAAGGCGTAGATCGAAAACTCTTTGGAAGTCTTTTGTATTTCGTGAAATGAGCGTGGCATCTTGAGCGAGTGCGATTGCCGCGATCTTGAGATCGGATGCAGCGATCCGAAGCTTCATTGAACATAGACGATCAAATTCTGCTGCCGCTGCCGTATCGAAATCGAGAGCCTCGAAACTCAGATAGACTTGAAGATGCTTCTTGAGTCGGCCGTATGCCTTAACCTGATGAGGTGTTGCTCGTGATTTGGCAGCGTAGGCCAGCCAGCCACGCGTTTGTTCTTCATAGGTTACGATTGTTGTTACCAACTTGTCTGCGTCGCTCAGTTGTAGAGCGTGAGCATGAAGTCGCAGGTATTCTGGTGAATCTGCACGCTCGGCGAGCGTGAACACATCGGTGTCCAGAATGTAGATCACTTTCGCTTCGCCTTGGGTTTATGGCCGTTTACGCGCTGCGTTTGCCGCCATTTCCGTCCGAGTTGCATGGCCTCATCGAAAGCTTTGTCGTTCTCGAATGTGGCGTGAATTGCTTCCAGAGAACGGACCGGGTGTGAACTGCGTGCTTTTTTTTCGGCCTTGAGGCGGGCGACTTCCTTCTCGACCGCGATCAGACGTTTTTCAAGTTCGGTGGTGCTCATCTGCGAATGTCTCGGATTAAATCATACCATCCAGATGAATCATTATCTATGCAGTGGCGTGCGAGGGGGGATACCTTACTCCCCCTCTTTCAACCACTCCACCAACTGTTCTGTCGGCAGAAAATTCGTCCGCCCCGTCTCTTTTTGATTCGTGTCATACCGAATCATCAGCGGAATATATCTCGCGCCGAACTGGCGGGCGTGCTCCTGATTCTGCGGCGTGGGTTGGGTCAGGCTGACTGTGTGAAAATAATAGTGAGCCAACTCCGCCTCCACCGCGCCGGTTGAAAGCTCGCGGTGCAACATTTGGCAGGCGGGGCACCAGCCGGCGGTGAAGAGGACGATGGTGGGCTTGCCGGAATCGTGGCTTTCCTGCACGGCAGCATCCCAGGTGGAATCAATCCCATCAGCGGCAAACGTGGTCGCCGGGTGCAGCGACCGATAAACGAATACGCCGATCAGGAGGAGGAAGACGCCAGTGATGAGGCGGGAGAAAGGGATGTCCATTCGAGGTATATCGACTGGCGAATGAGTCGTCTTATATGATCCGATGATTCAATTCCCAGATTCCAACAAAAACCCCAGCCCTTGTTACATGAATCTCTCCACGTTTCTATCGTTCCCTCGCCAACTGGAATGTGTCATAGAAAAGTTTCTCATCATCGAGCTTTGCATTCGCGGGGTCGGTCGACGTGTTATATGGAAAAACCGTATGCTTTTCGGTCTTGCCGCCGGCAAAGTTCAATGTAAGCGTATTGCCGGATAACGTGTACGTACCGCTGTTGTCGGATGCAACCGAGCCGGTTCCGCCCGCTACGTTTGGATTCAACTCGGCAGTGGCAAGGGTGGCCGTGCTGAAGTGTCCATCCTTCGCAAAGGTAATCGTCCGGCCGCCGGTGATGCCCCCTTCCCCGCCCGCTAACATCACACCACCGAAAGTGGCGTCCAATTTCTGATCATTCGAATAAGACCCCACTTTGGATACCAGACCTCCATCCAACGCTGACATCTTCCCGTTCTGCCGTTCAATTTTAAGACTCTGTGCAGCCCGGCCGCCTCCCCAGGTGATCTCCATCTGATCGCCGTTGATCTTGAAGTGGCCGACATTCGCCGGCTCAGACTTTTCCGCCGCCGCGAAATCAAAAGGATCAACCCCGCCCTTGGGGTTCCACGCGATCTGGTCGCCATGAAGATAAAAGGTCGTGGATTCAATTTGATTGAACGCAAAGGCGGTTCGCAGGTAAAGACCATCTGTGTCACTCGCTCTCGCGCAACCCGCCAACAACAAAAAGTTGAGAAGCATCGCGAGATAGACGGTGAGATGAGATTTCTTGGCAGCAAGGGAAATGATCACGAATGCCTCCTGTTTAGATTTCGCGTCCTCGGTTTCGGTGACCCTCGGCGCGATTGCTTGATCGAATTGATATTACGGTGAGCGGTTGTATTTTCAATCAACCGTTCTCAGTAGAGAATGAGATCGTCACGAGAGAGTAATACCCGGACAGGTTTGATTTGATGAAATGCTGCGCGCACTCCAGACCGCCATTCGGTTATGCCGGTTACAAATCATTCTGCTGGCATCCCGCTGGCTTCTCTTCAAGCCGCAACAGTTTGAGATACAACCTTCACCACTCTCGCCGGCACACCCACCGCCGTCGCTCCCGCCGGGATATCCCGGATCACCACCGCCCCCGCCCCCACAATCGCATGCTCCCCGATCGAAATACACGGAATCACCTTCGCCCCAAGCCCCACAAACGCCTCCGCTCCCACCCGCACCCGTCCCGCCAGCGCCGCGGTGGGGCACACATGCGCCGCCTCCCCAATCTCACATTCATGATCCACAATCGCCGCCGTATTGACGATCACCGAATCCGCCAGCTTGCTATCGGCGCAAACGATCGCACCCGCCGCGATGACGACGTTCTTCCCGATCTGCGCTGACTTGGAAACACACGCCGACGGATGAATCACGCTGATCAGCTCAAACCCCTGCTCGATGAGCATCTGCGCATAACTTCGCCGCGTCCGGTTA
>DATAPK010000613.1:0-2896 GCA_036265245.1 Tepidisphaeraceae bacterium
TTTTTGAATGCGTACGTGAAGGACACATAAAACAAACGTCGTGCCAGAAGTTCGTCCTTGCTAACGATGGTATGACAAGGGTTTATGAGTTCGATATGATTCGGCTTTTCTGCCATTTTTGCAGCCATTGCCGACATGACAGTTTTGCCATCCATTCTCGTTGTAATCGGGCCGACGGCCTCGGGTAAATCCGCGCTGGCGATGGCGCTGGCGGAGCGAATGGGGGCGGAAATTTTGAGCGTCGATTCCATGCAGGTTTATCGTGGCATGGATATCGGGACGGCGAAGCCGACCCAAGAGGAGCAGGCGCGGGTGCGACATCATTTGATTGATTTGGCCGCTCCGAATGAGACATTCGCGGTGGCGAAATTTGTGGAGCTAGCGGATCGAGTGATCGCGGATGCGAAGGGGCGCGGGGTGACTTTGGTCGCGACGGGGGGGACGCCTTTGTATTACAAGGCGCTGTTTGAAGGATTGTTTGAAGGGCCTGGAGCGGATGCGAAAACGCGTGAAGCGCTGGCGGCGCAGAGCAGCGACGATCTGCATGCGAGGCTTTTGCAGATCGATCCGGCGGCGGCGACGCGAATTCATCTCAACGATCGCAGGCGACTCATCCGGGCACTGGAAGTATTTGAACTGACGGGCAAACCGATTTCTTCGATGCAGAATGAATGGCAGGGCCAGATGCGGCGGCATCAGGCGGTGTGGGTGGGGCTGGATTGGGATCGGGAGCAACTGAATCGGCGAATCAATGCACGCGTGAAGCAGATGATCACGGATGGATGGGTTGAGGAAACCCGCGGATTGCTCGATCGGTTTGGCGAGCTTTCCAAAACTGCGGCGGGAGCGACGGGGTATCACGAATTGATCGAGCATGTGGGGGGGCGAATGCCGCTGGATGAGGCGGTCGAGCAAATCAAGATCGCGACGCGACAGCTTGCGAGAAAGCAGATGAAATGGTTCAGGCGGTTTCCCGAGGTGAAGTGGATGGCGGGAGATCGTGGAGTGGAAGAAAATCTCGTTCAAATCATATCTGTTTTGACTGATAAATCGGTTTAATTTGCCGAATCGAATTCACGCATCGCTTGCGATTTCGCGTTTGTTTTCAGAGCAAAAGACGCGAAATCGCAAGCGATGATTGGAAGCGATTTTTCTATCGCGGCTGCTGAGTTGGGGGGACGTCGGAGGCGGGGGTGACGTCGATTCCGCGGTGCGTGTCGCGGGGCCAGAGGATCAGGTGATAGGTGATGGCGGCGATGCCGGCGCCGACGAGGGGGCCGACCCAGTAGATCCAGTGAATGGCCCAGAGGTGGGAGTCGGGAAGGAGGGAGGCGACGAGGGTGGGGCCGAAGCTTCGGGCGGGGTTCATGCTGGCGCCGGTGATGGGGCCGATGGCGAGGATGTCGGCGGCGACTGTGAGGCCGATTGCAAAGCCGCCGACGTTTCGGGCGCGTGGATCGGCGGCGGTTCCCCAGACGGCGAAGACCAGGAAGAAGGTGGCGATGATTTCGGCGAGAGTCGCCATGCCGGGGTTCGCGCCGTTGATTTTAGGAGTTCCGTCGAAGACGACCTGCTGGCCGATGCTTCCGCCGCCGAACATTGCATACACGGCCAGGGCAGCGATGGTGCCGGCGAGAAGTTGGATGATGATGTATGCGATCGCTGCGGGGGGTTTGATCTTCCCGGTGATGAGAAAGCCGAAGGTAACGGCGGGATTGAGGTGTCCGCCGCTGGTGGGCATGGCGGCGGTGACCATGATGCTGAGGATCAGGCCGTGGGCGAGGGCAATGGCAATGAGGCCGGCGCCGGAATGGATGGCCAAAATTCCGATGAAACAGAGGGCGAAGGTGCCGACGAATTCGGCGACGAGACAGGCTCCCAAGCGTACGGGCATAGTGTGACCTCCCAAAAGGTTCTACCTTGATAGCCAGCGTGGGGCGTTGGCACAACCTTCTAAACGGCAGCAAACAGGGGAGGAGGGGTCCTTATAAAAATAACTGCATCGTGGAAGAGAACTGGGTGGGGTAGCGTGCGTATTATGGGATGTAAACGATCCTCCTTCCCTGGGAGCCGTGGAACGCCGAGAGGTCCACGGCTCCTTTTGTTTTTACTTGCGCATCAAAATTGAATCGATTTCATTTGTGCGTTGCGAAGCGCCGGATGCCATAACCGATGGCTGCGAGGATAACGAGAATGAGTTGGAGGATGTTTTTCTTTCCGCCGAGCCTGGAGCGATATCGCAAGGGGCCGGCCCCGGCGTTGAGTTGAGGCCCGTTTGGGCCGGTTGAGACGCGGAACCCTTTGACGCCGCCGCTCAGGCCGATGCCACGTTTGGAGAGATTGACGCGAAGTCCTTTTCCGAGATTGATGCTTTTTTGGAATGACCATCCCATGGCGGTTCCTTTCTGAAGTCAGACAGGCCGTGGATCATATCGTATTGGTGGTGTTTATGGGCCCACTTCAACCACACGCCAGTGATTTTCGTGCAGGTGAGCCAGGAGGATGAGTTGGGGATCGGGAGATAAAAGGTTGAGCGTGAATTGGGACGGGGTGGAGGAGATTTCGCAGGTGCCGGTGGCGATGCGGCGGACTTGGCCACGGTTGTTGGTGAGCGGACCTTCGTAAGCGAGATATTCGCGGCGATGGTCGCTGATGGGAGTGATTTCATCGCCCTCGGCGAGGGGCCAGTCCTTCGCACGCCACGTCATCAACGTTGATCCCGGCGCGGATTCGAACATGAGGTCATAGTGAGGCTCGCCGAAGCCGGTGTGATGGAGGATGACGTAGCGGAGATGTTGATCGCTCGATTGCATTATGGAAGCTCCGATCGCCGTGGCGGCTGGGCTTGTCGCTTGCGATTTCGCGTCTTTTCAACGGAAAAGACGCGAAATCGCAA
>DATAPK010000614.1:0-17323 GCA_036265245.1 Tepidisphaeraceae bacterium
CTATTCGTTCCGGCGGGCACGAGCCCGACCGCAACGGCTGGCGGGTTGATCTTTACCCCCGCCGGTTTCAAGGCCTCCAGCGCCAACGGCACTGCCGCCATCACAACCGATACCCTGCGTTTCCAACTCCACGTCAAACCCGGCAGCCAGCTTTCGGCTTTTGAAGTCGATGAATTCGGCGATTACAGCATTCTGGGCACGGGCCCAAATACCGCCGTCAAAGCATTCGGCACGCTGTTCATCACCAATCTCGATACCGGCGAAGTCAAGTTCGACACGCTCGACACGAACCCGCCCGCGCTTGCGGGAACGACAGGCGTCACCTCCGGTCAAAGTGCCTGGACGGGCGATGAAGACATCGTGGGTATTCCGACAGGGTGGACAAACATCCAGGTCGTTCTGAACAACATCCTGCAAGCCAACAGCGATCCGGGCACAAGTTCATTCATCGAAAAGAAAGTCGCTTCGCCCGGCGTCGAGATCGATTTCATTCTTCCCGAACCAGGCTCGCTCGGAATCGTCGCCTTGGCTGGTTCGATGCTGATGGCACGACGCAAGCGTTCGCTGGCTGTATAGCTTTCGCTATCAACACGCAATTTCTCAAAAACGCGCGAATCATTTTCGCGCGTTTTTTTATTGGTTGATTTCCAGCTTCCGTCGGCGCGACAAAGTTTGCGCATCTTCACATCCGCAGGGGCTGGTTTAACCTAAAACTCATCGTAAACCTCTGGCGAATGGCCTATTTCGGTGTAGGCTTGCGGTGTTGTTGGAATCTTCAGTTGAATTGGGTTTTCGGACCTTTCACCTGTAATATTTCGGGGAACAGTTTCATTCATTTCGGCAAGGAGTTCATGTGGGTGTTGCAAAGTCTGTAAAGTATGCGTCGATCTTAGCTGCGTCCCTGTTGGCCTGCTCGATGAGCCGGGCAACGCCGGTGAGTTGGTCGAATGCCTCGGGCACGACAACCAACTTCTCCTGGTCGAACGGCCAAAACGATAACGGCCTGGCGGGAGATCCGACGCAGTCCAATAACCTCTTCTCGTTCTTCCCCAGCGGCTTGAAAGCAACCGCCAGCAACGGCAGCAGCGACATGGTCGATGAAACGATCCATGTGACGCTCACGCCTATCGCCGGCATGCGAATCACCGGCATCCAGGCAACTTTTTCCGGTGACGAAGACGCGTTCGGCGGAATAGCTCCGGCGTCCAACATCCAACCAGCTCTTGTGCTTCCAACCAGTTCGGCTGGATACAGCGCATCGCTCGATGCCGTCAAAACAACCGGCGGCTCGCATGTGACTAGCTCCATCGCTCCGCCCGACACGACAACCCAGAATGCGTTCAGCGATAATCTCTCATTGACCATTCCGCAAAGCCTCAGCAACGCGATTAATTTCACGCTTCATGTCGAGGTTCATGCTGCGACGAACGGATTTGCAAATACAGATACAACGGATGCGATCCACCCTCTCGGAATCTCGCTGCCGGGCAGTAGCGCATTCAGCGAGATGAAAGTAATTCAGTTCAAGGTGGAAACAGCCCCGAGCCAAAACCAGGTCGTGCCTCTGCCGGCGGCGGTTCTGACCGCACCCTTCGGCGCAGCGGTGGCGGCGTGGGCATCACGCCGAATGAAGAAAAAAGCCTGATTTTTCCGCGCAACGATTCAAAAATCGTTACTAAAAGATCACGCCCGTTCATCCGTCCTGGTTGAACGGGCGTTTCCTTTTTCTTGCATCTGCTTCAATTGCTCCGACATCTGCATCAGGCTGATGTTGATGCGATTGAGCGTCGCCTGCCGTGAAGAAAAGATCAGCAGCACCGTGAAAAACGCTGCCAGCAGAAGCGAGATGATCGATCCGCCGACGTAGGGCATGCTGTGATGGATCAGATCGGTGCCCCAGAACATTTTTTGCTCGGGAGTAATGAAGGTTGACTGCGTCGAACCGGCGGGAATATGCATGTCCTTGATCCGTTCCCACACCACGAAACGATTCAGCCCAATGACCAACAGCATCATCCCGACCGTTCCAATCAACCAGAAAAACAGGCTGAGAATCGCCAGGATTCGAGTTCGCCATTGATCGCGATACATAATTTCATGTGCGATAAATCGCGGATCGTGCGGCGGCGGCGGCAAATAGTCTGTCATCTGATTGAAAAACGCATTGTTGAAATCATTTGGATTCATGTTGCACCTGTGGTTTCAAAATGACCCGTAATTGATGCTTGGCGTTGTGAACGCGCGAGCGAACCGTGCCGAGCGGACACCCCACCACCCGCGCGATATCTTCGTAACTCATGTTCTCCATAAAACGCAGCAGAAGCACTTCGCGATGCTCAGGCGAAAGCTGATCCAACGCCTGATGAACGGCTCGCGCATCTTCGGCGCCGAACTCCGGCTCGGAATCCGCTTCATCGGTGATCTCGACATCCTCAATTTGAAGCTGCGTCTGAGGCTTGCGGCGTAAAGCGCGAAAGGCGCGATTGCGCGCGACGCGATAGAGCCACGGCACAAACGCCTGCGGATTTTCCAGCCGCGGCAAATCGCGAAAGACATCGAGCCAGACTTCCTGCGCCAAATCATCCACGCCATGGATTTCGGAAACCATTTTGTGAAGGAAACCGCGCAGGCGAGGTTGCCAGCGGGCGATGAGTTCTTCCAGCGCGATCCGGTCGCCGGTTTGACAGCGAACGACGAGCAGGCTGAGGTATAACCGATCCGCCAGATCATCCATTCAACACCTGCAAATCACCGAAAAGCGGTGATGTCGATGGAATAGGTGCGCGAGCGCAAAGAAAAGTTCATTGTATCAGGGACATACGCCGCAAATGTTCCTTATTTCCGAAGTGCCAAGGGTTTATCTTCGTTCGCTGCAGACTGTTCGATGCGTTCTTGAACGCGCGCCCGAGCGTGAGTTGAGGTCGGAAACAACACGCCGATGCAGAACACGATGATCGCCCCCGCCAGCGCGAACCACGTCCACGAAACCACCGGCATCCATTCAGGCAGGCGATAGATCGGCTTCATTCCAGCGGCCACGGGATGGAGCAGATTCAGCAAGTCGATGTGCTGGCCGCTGATGAAGATCATCGAGACCAAGCCAACCGTAATCGCAATGAGATTGCCTGCATCCGAGCCGCGACTTCGTGTCAGCATGCCGATCAAAAAAACCCCGAGCATCGGCCCAAGAAAAAGCCCGGCGATGCCGAGTGCAACAGGGATGATTCGCACACTCGGATTTTGCACCGTCACATACGCAAACGCCGAGGCGACGACGATCATCAGAACCGCAAAAAAAATCGTGAAGAATCTCGCGGCCGAGACATGATGATGCTCGCTTTTCTCGCGGGCAAAGTACGGAATATACCAATCGTTGGTAGCGCTGGTGGCCAGCGCGTTGAGCGCCGTGCTGAGCGAGCCCATCGCGGTGGCGAACACGCCCGCCAGCACCACGCCGCGAATTCCGGGCGGCATCACGTTGAGGATATACGCGCCGAAAATATGCGAATTCGATTCAGGCTTGAGTAGCGGCCGCTGTTGATAGAACACGACGAGCAGCACACCAATAAACGCAAACGCACTCGCGATCGGCAAATCCATGCACGCCGCCGCGATCAAACTGCGGCGACTTTTCTTATACGTTTCGGCAGTAAGCAGCCGCTGCACCAGATCCTGATCCGTGCCGAAAACCGCCATGTTGGTCGCGATCGACGCGATCGTCGCGGAAACTAGCGTGTAATCATTTTCCAGCATCAGCCGAACCCATTGCCACGCCGTCATCGTTTCGATGTTGTGTTTGGTTTTGTAAGCATCAACAAAGCGATCTTCCCAGCCGAAGAAGATGTAACCCGCATGCGTTTTCATCTCCGGGACCGCCTGCCCCAACGAATGAAAACCACGCGACAGATTGAAGCTGTCGCCGCCGATGTGATAAAGCAGCGTGGCAATCGCCAGCAGCGCGCTGCCGAACATGAGAGTAGCCTGAATGAGATCCGTCCAGATCACCGCCTTGATTCCGCCAACCGCCGTGTAAATGCAAGTGAGTAGCGTGACGATGACGATCGCAATGATGTAAGGCATTAGGCCAATCGCCTTGGGATTGAACGCGACGCTTTGCCCGCCATGAATCAAAACCTGCCACGCCAGCACCATCACGATCGTCGGCACGAAAACGCGAAATCCCGACGCCAGCGTGCGCATCAGAAGAAACAACGCCGATACATAATTTTTCGACATCACACCGAAGCGGATCGCGAGATAGTCGTAAACGGTGTAAACCTTGAACAGGTAATACGGCTTGAGAAAAATAACCCCGACGAGAATCCGCCCAAGGATCACGCCAATGACGAGTTGCGCGTACGCGATACTGTGCTTTTCAAATCCTTCGCCCGGCGCCCCCAGAAACGTAGCCGCGGACACCTCCGCCGCAATAATCGACGCCATCACCGCCCACCACGGCATTCGCCTCCCGCCCAGCGCAAAGTCATTCAGATTCCGCTCTCGCCGGCCCATGTACAGGCCGATGGTGAGGATCCCGGCGAAGTAGAGAAGGATGATGGAAGCGTCGATGGCGAGGGGCATCGTGGTGATTTCATTCTCTGCTATCAGTGATCGCGTGGATCGCCGGTTTCAAATAGCCCAACAATCTCGTGGGCAAGGTATACGCGATTGCGTTTGGCACCACTGACTTCGCGAAGAATTTTAAGATCAATGAGCCTGTCAATGAATCGCTGCGCGGATTGCGGCCAGACATCAAGCATCTTTTGCACATCCTCGAGAATAACGCGAGGCTGGCCGAATAATTCATCCACGAGTTGCGTAAGCTTCGCCGATGTCCGCGACGTGCGGATTTTCTTTTGGTATCGAAGCCGAAGTTTCTCTAACGCCTCGATTCGTCTAGTTGCATGCCCGCACTCCGCAGTCACTCCACGAGCGAAGAATGCAATCCAAGGTCCCCAGGTTCCACGCTGACTGACATTCAGCAAATGGTCGTAATATTTTGAACGATCTGCTTCCAGCGAAGCACTGGGATTGAACAACGGCAAAGGCAATAATCCCGTTTGGCACATCATCAGCAGAATCAGGACTCGACCAATGCGGCCATTTCCATCGGCGAACGGATGGATGGCTTCAAATTGATAGTGAATCATCGCCAATCGCGCCAAACGGGGAACTTCAACATTCTCGCGGATGAATCGCTCAAGATTTTCCATGCAATCTGGAACGAGATGAGGCGGTGCAGGAACAAATCTCGCTTCCTGAATATTCGCGGATCGACCAATGTGCGCTTGAACTTTGCGATAGACGCCGGGCGTTTCGTCTTGCCCGCGCACGTTCCGCAGAAGCACTTGATGCATTTCCCGAATCAATGATTGCGAAACAGGGCGACTCTCTATCGCCTTCAGCCCAAAACGCAACGCGCGAAAATTGTTATCAACCTCCTGCACATCGGGAGCTTTCATTCTGACTTTTGAGACGAAGTGAAACAACAGCTGAGTGCGCACGCCGGCAAAGGTGTTTTCAATGCGGCTTGAGAGTTCTGCCTCACGACGCAAGAAGAGCCTGATCAATCGTTCTGGTTGTGGAAACCGTTTTCCGATTCCCGAAAGCTTTCCTAACGCCGATTCCGCTTCATTCATTGCGACAACGACGTCATTGGTCCAATTCACGGTGGGAGGCAAGGTTCGAGGCACAAACGCAAGATCGCCGCTCATATTACGCACTAAATCCCCAGGCGCATCTTCAGTGAAATCAGAGGCTTGCATTCAATTGCCTTTCCAAATGATAATAAGCCAAAGTCTTATTCTCAATTAGACAATTAAATGATAATAACGATGAAGCTTAATAACACAACGGAGGGAGGCATTTATAAGCACGCCGTCCCCACCTCCCACGCTCCCGGGCTGCTGCCGGTGAAGGCCTCAGGCCTCTTGCCGGTTTGCTTTTCGTATTCAGACATGATCTCCGCGATCGCGCCGTTGGCGCGGTCGCCGGTGTTGCACAGAACAGCGACTGTGCCGCCGCTGCCGCCGCCGGTGATCTTCGCGCCATAAAGACCCGCTCGCTCGTGCTTGCGAACCAGATCGACCAGCAGATCGCACTCTTCAGCGCCCAGCATCGCATCGTTCGTGTAACTCAAATGCGACGCGTACATCAGATGCCCAGCCTTATCGAGTGATAATCCGCCCTCTTTGGTTTCACGGCCTGCTTTCGCGGCGGCTTCGATATGCGTGCAGAAATTACGGACGCGACTGGCTTCAAACACGTGATGATCCGTCGCATGTTGCACCGGATAAATCACATCCGGCTGAACAGTCGTCGCCGTGTCGATCGTTCCGTTGAATTTCGCCAGAAACTCCTTCCCCGAAATCGATTCGGGAATGCATTCGCGGAAATAGCGTTTGTAATCCTCAAGATCGACATTGGCGAGATACCCGTTCATCGGATCGCGCTCCAGCTTTTTGCCGGCGTGCTCCCCAATCTTGCGCATTTTGGCCAGGGTAATCGCGTGCCCCATGAACGCAGCGCAGCGCGTGATCCCATATTGCCCACCGCCGACACTGTGCTTCACATTGCTGTTGATGCCGATGACATGAACCCCATCGGGAAGCCTGAGCGGCGGCTGAAGCTCGTGTGGCTGGCAGACCATTCGCATAAACGAATTCGCCTCGCCCGCACAGCTCGTCGCCTGATCCATAATGCCGCACGGCGCGCCGCAAACATGGTTTTCCACATGCTGGCACATCGCCGCCACCTTCATGGGGTCAACCCGATCGCGAATGCCAAAATGATCGATCAAATTCATCATCGTCGCGACTTCCACCGCCGCAGATGAGCTGATTCCGCAGCCCAGCGGCACGGTGCTGAGCAGCGCCAGATTCATCCCTTTGATCGCCGGATCTTTCAGATCGATCAGCTTCTGCTCGTGCAGAACGAACAAACACCCGCACAAATACCCCGCCCAGCGCCGCCCGGGCTCGGCAAGCTCGGCGCGAAGCTGGTCGATCGTCGAATTGGCAAGCGAATCAAGCGGAATGCGGAATGTAAACGGCTTATGCTCGTCGTAAAGATTGAAAGAGAACGCCTGGAACTCGCGGTCGCCTCGTTCCTGAAGCACGATGGCCGCCGCCCGGTCGAGCGGCAGCTCACACACCAGCGAGCCGGTGTAATCCGCAATGCCGCCCATCACATCCAGCCGGCCTGGGGCGCGGCTGACGCGCAAGGGACGACCAAAGTCGAAGTCGGCACTCAGTTCCGCGCGGGTGCGCGAAATCAGTGTCGGCACCGGCTCAAGGCTGAGAAGTTGGTGAGGGTGTGGGGGCACTACTCGGACCGGTGCTCGGCTCTTCGGTGGTAAACGTCGTTGGCACGGTCGTGCCCTTGGCGGCATACGCGCCCTGCGGCGGCTCAAGCACGATCTGATCGTAAAATCGCCCACCGTTGGTCTGCTGAAATTCCGCCGTTAACAAATACGTCTCGCTGGCGCTAATCGCGCTCCACGCCAATTGAAAACCATACGTTCGACTCGTTCGATTCCATCGTAGGCGCTGATCGTCCACCGTTTCGAGCGTGCCCACCCACGGATTGCAAATTCGCGGGCCTTTCCGATCGGCATCGAACCTCTGAAACGAGTATAGCTCAAAAATCACCCGGCCGGAGGCTTTGCAGGAATCGCCAAGCTGATCCTGAAACTCCAGCAATGCCTCGATCCCATCCGGATAATTGTCGCCCGTCCAATCCGTCACGCGCGTGAAGATCGGATGGATGCGCATCGCCACCGGCGCAAACTGGGCGGATTGTTCATTCGCCTGCGGCGTCAAATGAAATGAACTGCAACTCGCCAGGATGAACATGAGGCTCGAAAGGATCAGCAATCGTCGCATCACTAGGCAAATTTAGAAGGCCTTGCCGATGCTGTCAAACTTCGCCCCGGCAGCCATAACATGCAGAGCCGTATTCGATGGTCTTCCGGGCATAGACCATAATTATCAGTAAAATGAGCAGGCGATCCGCGTCGTGGCTTGAGTAAGAGGGAGCCCTACTCGATTGTATCCCCATCCCGCTCGCCCACCGCTCTGAATTGATCGTTGATGCGAACGGACCAGACGTTCTCATACACGACGGGAACCCCCCGGGCGCGGGCGATACTCCACCGTCTCGATCCCGCGAAGGATTGTCGTGCGAGGAGATCGAGCAATGCCGGCGAAAGGTTGGCGGATCGACAGCGCTCGCATTCTCCATCTTCATCGGACGGATTCACCGCAGAGACCCAGAGATTTAGCAACAGATCTTTTGGCGACGCTACGCGCGTTACGGCCCGACCTTGATCGGCAGCGTCGTGACGCTGACGTTGCCGAGGATGTCGGTGGCGAGGACGGAGACATTTCGCATGGCCAGGGCGCCGGTGACTTTGGAGAAGTTGACGGTGTAGACGCCGGCTGACGCGGTGGCGGTGACGGTTTCGCCGGTGCCGGTGGTTTTGCCGTCGCCGTTGGTGTCGAAGGAGACGACGACGCTGGCGACGCCGGACGGATCGGTCGCGGTGAGTTTCACGGTGAGCGTTCCGTTGGGGGCGACTTTGGCGCTGGGGGCGGGGCTGGTGAATTTAACGGCGGGGCCGGTGAAATCGAGCGGGCCGCCGTTGATCTGGGCGGCGGTGGCAACGTCGATTTCGGGTTCATCACCGTTGCTGGCGCCCTTGGCGGCAAACTGGAAGCTGTTGTTGACACTGGTGAAATAATCCTGGAAGTTGAGCTGGAGATTGGCCCAGTCGTTGAAGGTGCCTGCGTTGGCATCGGCGTAGCTGACGACCTGGTCGGCGGGGGCAAGTTTGTAGTTGGTCTGGTAGCTGTAGCTCATCAGGCTCTTATACTTGGCTCCCTTCATATCATTGTGGTCAATCCCGCCATGTCGCAGGCCAAGCGTGTGGCCGAGTTCGTGCGCCATCGTTCGCCAAGTGAAGAAGGTGTTGCCGACCACGCCGTTGTTCGATCCCCAGCCACCTAGAGCAATGATCGTGTCGTTGCCCGGAACACTATTATAGTCTGGGGCTGCATAAAAGCTGACTTCGGAGTTGCCCGAGGAGGTGGTGAGGACGGCAAACTTGCTGGTGGAATCGGGAGCGACTGCCCATGACGGGCTGATGTTGTATTTGGCAAGGCCGCCGTCGATGACGGAGCTTGCAACAGCAGCGATCTCGCCGGCGCCCTTGCCGGAGGTGATGAGGATCGCGTCGCCATTAAAGCCGGGAAGTCTAGTGCCGGCAGTGACGGCGGTGATGGAGGTGAGTGTCCCGGTCTTGGCAGTGCCGGTGTATCCTACGCCCGCCGCGTTATTGGTGGTTCCCCAGAAGTCGGCCAGCACGCTGTAATGGAAGGCGAGTTCGCGGGCATTTTTGCTGTCGTTGCCGAAGTATTGTTTCTTGACACTGGCGAGCGATCGCTCATTGACGCCGGGCGTCACTTGCGCGCCGTTGGGTTTGCCGTCAACGCCGAAATAAATCATGTCGGGATGCGTGTGGCCATCGGGCATGGTGATGAGATTGCCGCCCTGAAGCGAGCCAGAGCCCATGTTGACGGAGAAGGGGTTGCCGCCTTTGTCTTTGCCCGGGCCGCCGTCGAAATGGAGCGTGATGCCGGCCGGCACGCCGTCAGCCAGCGCGGGCGCGTTGGCGAACATGTTGACGAGCTGATGAACTGCGCCGGGAGGCGGCTCGTTGCTGATGGTCATGCCGTTGATGACGCGCGAGTTGGTCCAATCCACTTCCATGATCAAGTCGCGCTTGAAGGGGTTGGCGCCCATGGCGTTGAGGTTGAGATCGATGACTCCGTCGCCGTTGATGTCGATTCCGCCGCCGGGTGCTTCCCAGTTATCGAGCAGGCCGTCTTCGTCGGAATCCAGATGCGTGGCGCGGACGATCATCGAGCCGGTGGAGGTGGTTGCATAAAACGCGACACGATGGTCGCCGATGTGCTCGGTTCGTGCTTTGCCGGAGGCATCGGTGGTGGCGAGTGCGATGGGATCGTTGACCGCAAACCCCGTGATCGTCTGGCCGCCGATCTTGTCGCCGACCTGAACGACGGGGAGGGCGCTGGCGGGATGAGGAACGAGCGCCCCGGCCAGGCTGTTCAGATTGGTGTCCATGTTGACCGGCTCGGACCACAGTCCGAGTTTGTTAGTGAACAACATGGGTGAGCTGGTGCGAGAGTTGGTGGAACTGCTGGCGCTGGGCGTGCCGATGAAGGAGACATCGACGCTGTCGCCAACCAGACCTGCACCACCCAGGTCCGCATGAGTGACACCCACGCGACTGTCCAGTGAGAAAGAACTGAAGAAAATATTCTTGCCGGCATCATCGAAACCCAGTTCCGGGCCGGCCCCCGCGGTGCCGGTGTTTTCACCGGCGATGGTGACGATCGGGCCGAAGGTGCTGCCGGTGAGGAATCGAGCGAAAATGCCTTGGCCTTTCCCGCGATCACCCGCAAACACCACAACCTTTCCGTCATCGCTGATGCCTGGCGCTTCGCCGAGGGTTTTGAAACCCATCGAGCTGTCGGCGACGTCCTGCACGATGCCCAGGCTGTTGTTGTAGAGCATGATCGGCGAATTCGTCAGGCCGCCGGCGCGAACGATGATGTTGCCGTTGTCGGCGATCATGGGCATGAGGATGCCGGTCTCGGCGATGGTCTTGGTTGGCGTGGCGAGGAAGCGTGTCGGGGCGTTGAACGCGCCGAATGCAGTCTGGCCGGTTTTGTTGATCGATGGGAACGGGAAGACTGCGCCGAACTTTGCGTTGCCGCCGCTGTCTCCCGAGGCCGAGGTGGTGAACGATCCCGGAGAAGCAGAATTCCATGTCTCAATAAAACTCTTCAGCGATGCGCCAACGACCCGCGCCTGTGCGACCACAAACCCGTTGTTGTTGATCTGCACAGTCTGCATGAATGTGCGCGAGGGATCGTTGTCAAAGGAAGGAGCGATCTCCTTCGACGTCCCGCCGGCTGGTTTGACAAAAAGCCCATCGCCGACTTTGTGCTGTCCGACATAGGCGACGGTGCCTGCATCGTTGATCGACGGGCCATTGCCAAAGCCGGTGAAATTGCCAACGCCGCTTTGCGCCACGACGTCGTAACTGTAAAACGCGCTGAGGAGAGTGCGCGTCTCAAGCATTTCAAGGCACATCTTCAACTTGCTGATCGATGAATGCGATCGTTTTGTGCGAGGCTGCGATTTAGAGCGTGATGAGGACAGAGTGGTGGCTTTGGCGTTACGCATTTTCTCCTCTTTCTCTTTTAGATTCGTGCTAACAAAATAATGGCCCGATCAAAAACGTGATAACCCGTATTCAGCAACCCAGCAGGACTTTTTCAGTAGAATTGATGAAACTGAATAAATTTGCTGCCCAAGCGGGTGGTAATCTACCCCCTCGCAATGCGATGTCAATCCAAATCTTGCTACTGTGAAGCTGGCGAATTGGGTGCGACATTTCGGCGATGCCGAAAGGGAATACCGACCGCAAAATACGCGTTGTGCGGATTAAGACGGCCCCAGGCCGTGAAGCCGAAACAGCGCTACATCATGTGAAGTGAGTTCGCCGCTGAAGTGGGTATCCGTATCGCCGGTATCCTTCTTCCCCAATAAATCGCGAACCTGATATTTGCCGGTTAGGAAACTCAGATCGCCGGAGAAGATCTTGCACGGATTTCATTGTCTTCATTCGCCTGCGCGTATGAGCCTTGGGCGGGAAGCAAGCCGTCCTGCACTACGCCTCCTCCTTTAGCCAATATCCCACGCCCACTACCCAGCCGGCATTGTGAGATCAGAACGTGTGACATCGCGTCCGACATCCGCAATGCCGATTGAGAGGACCATCCGCCGTTGCTTCATCTTCTGCCTGCGCCCGGACCGAGTCTCGCCATGTAGCTCGCGTTGCCTGATGCGCTGATTGGTTGTCTTATCATGCACGACGGTATAGACACCTTGCACGTCCTGTTTGAC
Organism: Tepidisphaeraceae bacterium; assembly: GCA_036265245.1. Lineage (GTDB taxonomy): Bacteria > Planctomycetota > Phycisphaerae > Tepidisphaerales > Tepidisphaeraceae > DATAPK01. The sequence continues at coordinate 11,995 of DATAPK010000614.1, forward strand.
GCTGTGTGCGCATCGAAGCGGCGCGCGTGCGGAGTGAAGCGGAACGCGTCCGCATCGAATGGCAGGCGCGCAGTACACTGCGGAAGCGTTCCCATTCCCTGCGCCAAAGATCGAAAGCGCTCCGCATGGTGTCAAAAGCCCTTGGGACAACCGCTCAAGCGCTGGGCACTGAACGCCCACCGCTCGGAGCGCAATCAAAACCAATGCGGGCTCGAGACGAAATCAGATATTTCCTCGATTTCATCGCTAAGAAAGGGGTTCTATTGCAAGATATGTGGGCCGCTATTTATCCTACGGCTTAATCTCTTTAAAGCAGAAAAAAGCGGATATAGTTGTGTGCCAATGAATATATCGAAGATTTGAGAAAGAGATAAACAGCGGCAATTAGGTTCCAAAGAAACTGTTTCGTTTGATCTATGAGAGTTCTTGATAGTGTTCTTGAGAATGCAATCAGCGGCCTAAAAGAGGGGGCGCTCGAAATTGATTGCGCGGAAATCATTTTAATCCAGGGAACATTAAAAAATCCCCGGATATATCGCGGCCCGGGCATAATTCGTCAAAAAAGCGATCGACAGCTATGGGTTACCATGTTTGTTGAAAACATGACAGGCGCATCATTATCAACAGAGGGAGCAGCGGGTGAGATCATTCCACGCAACCAATTATACCGTTTAACTGCAAAAGACATTACTGGTCGTTATTGGAAGAGCCGATCTGTCTACTTAGTGGCGAAGCCAGGGAGTTCTTTAGTTCTCTCTGGTCGACTTTATGAACTACATCATCTCAGTGATAGGTTCCTTTCCGGTCAGCTTGAACTGATAATATTTGACGATTTCCCAATTCCATGGAACAGAGAGTCGAAAATTCGAGAAAGTACAATTTCTGGTGCGAGAGCCATGCGCGGTGGCGCTCAGGGGGTTAAATTTAGCTGTCCAGATTTTAGCGTTGTTGTTACAAAGGCAGAATCTGAAGTTTCGATTGAGGCAAATCCTAGGCATGGAAATCAGCGACTTCCGTATCGGATCGACAATCGTTTGATTGAAACGCTTCAGTTTATTGTGGCCCGTCCGATTGCATGGTCTGTTCGCCTTAAATATCGCAGGAATTTTCTGCATGTCACACTTCGTACACCAGCGCCCGCTGGCACGGGAGTCCATTTGCACCCACCGATTCGATTGTTGCAAATCCCAATGAGAGGAGACATATGGCGACTATTCCGTCGCTTCCTTATCCATATCCTTAATTATCCTCAACGCGACATGCATCCTATATCTAAGACCGTCTACGGAATTTGCGAGGCAAGCAGGGGAACCATTGATGCGACAGGGCTGGCTCTTGCCGTGGGAATTGAAGCGGTGGTGAAAGACGAATTTGCTACTTTTGGCGAACCGACTCCGCGTACACAACGAGCACTTGCGAGTTTGGCGATACATTTGGAAAGCTGGCGCGGGCCAAAGAAACTAAAGGCGAGGCTCTCTGGGCTTCTCAAAATGATCGAGAGTCCGAGTACAAAGGACAGATTATTTTCACTCATTTCAAAACATGCAGTGACTAAGCAACAGATTAGAGATTGGCAGGAGCTTCGAAATAGAATGGCACATGGCACAAGATTCGGTGCTGCCGACACCGCGCGACTCTTGAAGGCGTGTGATAAAGCAACCGTACTTCTCTACCATCTAATTTTTCGAGCCATCGGCTATCGAGGTATTTATACTGACTATGGTACGCGTGAGTGGCCCAATCGACATTATCCGTCTAAGTGAGTCTGATCTATCAATGTTTACTTCAAATTCACTTCTGCGTCCTCAACCGAAAAAGCATCACATCATGCGATTCCAATTCCCCCGAAAAATCGCTTCCCGTATCCCCCGCATCCTTTTTCGCCAGTAAATCGCGAATCTGATATTGGCCCTTCAAAAAATCCAGATCACGCCACTTCAACTCCAGCTTCGCTTTTTCCTTGCCGGTGTTGAACAGGCAAACCGCCCAATCGCCGCCGGAGAGTTCTTTCGCCCAGATTTCCTTATCATCGCTCATTCGTACGCGCGTCCCCTGTTTTCCAAGAGGATCTTGATCTAACGCGATCACTTCGTGGTTGGTGAGAAGCTCGCGAATGGGATCGCTCATCTTCGTCACATCGTTGCCGGCAATGAGCGGGGCAGACAGCATGCACCACAGACTAAAATGCGCGCGAGATTCGGGGAAGGTCATGCGGTGGTTGCCGACTTCCAGCATGTCCGGGTCGTTCCAATGTCCCGGGCCGGCGTATTTTTCTAATCCAACTTGCTGATCGAGGATCAGCTTCCAGCCCTGCGACCATTTTTCCTTGACGTCATACGCATCGGTGATGTCGCCGGTGGTTCGCCAGAGCTGGCCGACGCCGTTGGCCCACGTCCACGGCTTGCTCTGGCCCCATTCGCAAATGCTGAAGACAATCGGCCGGCCCGTCGCGCGCAGCGCATCGCTCATCTTTTTATACGCTTCGGGCGCGTTCAATCCCTCGCTGTGACACCAGTCGTATTTTAGATAATCGACGCCCCACGACGCGTAAGTCTGCGCATCCTGCGCCTCGTGATTGAGCGCGCCGGGATAGCCGGCACAGGTTTGCGTGCCGGCGCAGTTGTACAGACCGAATTTGAAGCCGTGGGCGTGCAGATAATCGCCCAGCGCCTTCATGCCGCTGGGGAATCGCTCGACATCGCCGACGAGATTGCCCTGTGCGTCGCGCTCTTTCATCGACCAGCCATCGTCGAGATTGATGTAGATATATCCGGCATCCCGCATGCCGCTGGCGATCATCGAATCGGCGGTGGATTGGATGAGCTTCTCATCGATGTGCGTCTGGAACGTATTCCAACTGTTCCAACCCATCGGCGGAGTCGGGGCGAGCATCTTTGGTTCCTCGGCGAGCAACGTGTTGGAAAGGAAAAGAAAACAACCACAGATGATCACAGATAAAGACAGATGGAATGCAAAACGAGAATGAATTTTGTGATTCAGAGAAAAAGGACTTTTGTATTTGAATTTATCTGTGTTCATCTGTGTTTATCTGTGGTTAATTTGCTTTTTAGAACGATCCCGCCTGCACTGGCGCCGGTTTGTCGTGAACCAGGTCAGGCAGCCATGCGTTCCAGCAACGCTTGGTATAAGGCTCGTGCGAATTGTTGGTGTTGGGGTGATCGCCGTAGGGAAGGATGATGATTTCCTTGGGCGCTGTGATCTGGCTCATCGTCGCCAGCGTCGCTTCGGGCGGGCAGATTTCGTCGATCAATCCCAATCCCACCAGCACCGGGCATTTGATGCGCGAGACGAAGTTTGCGACATCATAATATTCGCTGGCGCGGTGAACCTTGTCGGCGTCTTTCCCATCCGTCTTGAAATACCACTGCGGCCAGCCGGGCTGGCAGCCCGCTTCGGGTCCTCGCATATCGCACCCGGCAGGAACAATCGCGGTGCAGGCGGTGATCTTCAGCTCGATGCCCGCAACCATCAACGCCTGCAATCCGCCCTGGCTGCCGCCGTTAACGACGAGCACCTTGCCATCCCAATCTGGCCGCTGCGCCAAATACTCCGCGGCGCGATAGCAGGATAAATACATGCGGAGAAAGTAACTCTTCTCGCGATCGTCGTTTCCGATGGCCCAGTAATTTTTCAGCGGGCCGTCGAACTGCTCCTTGTAAAACGCCTCGGGCTTGTCGATCGGCAGATCGTGCGGCTCGATGTTGAGCACCAGCCAGCCATCCGATGCGCGATCCGTCACCCACGGCTTTTGCAATCCATACACACCCGCCCATTGCACGATCAGCAGGGCGGGAAATTTATCCCCTTTCTCAGGCCGGGCGAGTTGCCCCTGAATGTGCGTGCCGCGAATGTTGTTCATTGTGATGTGCCAATACTGCACACCCGCCTTGCCGGAATCGACACTCTCCAGCTTGGGATCGGGCGGCACGGCTTGGAGTTCATCGATCTTGGATGCCCAGAAGGCATCAAAATCATCTGGACGTTTGGCCGCTGGCTTAATTTCCCCCGGCGCTGCGACAGCGCCGCCGAGGCCCCTTAAATCTTTTCCATCCGCCGCTTTTGATTTCACTTCCAGAAACAAAGTGCCCGGTTGATCCAGCTTTGATTCAATCTTTCCCGCGCCGTTGCTCAGTGTGACACTGCCATTGGCGATCTCATTCAGATCCCCTTTCTTGATGTCATAATTCACCGACGCAGGCGCACCGTCACCTTTCCATTGCACGCTCCACTCAATCGGCTCGCCGACTTTATAGATTCCATCCGCATGCGAAGGCGTCACCACCCACTGCTGCGCCCAAACAGCGCTCGTTCCGAAGAACGAAACGCCAAGCAAACAAAATAATCGTGCAATCGATCGCGCGCTCGCCGCCATGACTTTCCTTTCTATTGCTTCACCGCGCCGCTGGTTAAACCCTTGATGAACTCTTTCTGCAGGAGTAGGAACAAAATTGCCGGCGGAATAATCGCCAGTAACGTGCCTGCCAGAAACACCCCATATTGCTGGCGAAAAACGGTGATGTATTGGTTCAGCACCACCGGCAGTGTCAGCTTTCGCTGCGTTTGCAAAAAGATGTTCGGCGTGATGAACGAGTTCCAGGAACCCAGAAAGCTGATCAGGCAATATGCCCCCGTCATCGGGCGAACCAGTGGCATCACCAGCGTGAGATAGATCCGAAATTCGCTGCACCCGTCGATCCGCCCGGCCTCGATCAGATCATCCGGCACGCGCAGCATCGCCTGGCGGAACAGAAAAATCCCAAAGACGCTCACCGCCCCCGGCACGAGCAGCGATTTGTAGGAATCCATCCATCCCAGCCGCCAGATCACCTCAAAATTCGGCGCCAGCAGTACCACGCTCGGGATCGCCAGCGAGGCCAGCATGAAAGTGAGGATCGGCTTGTGTCCGCGAAACTTGAATTTCGCCAGCGCATAGCCGCCCAGCGAGCTGAAGACCATCGAGATAAACGTCCCGCCCGCCGCCAGGAAAATCGAGTTTTCGACATATCGCCAGAAGCTCACTGGCCCCTGCACTGTTTCCGTGTCGGTAAACAGCGTGCGGAAGTTCTCGAGATTGACTGTTTGCGGCGAAACCTTCGACGGCGGGGGGAAGAATGTGTAGTCGTTCAGCACCGCCGGGTCTTTGAACGCGGCGCAAATCAGCCAGGCAAACGGAATGAACATTACCGTGCCGATCACAACCAGCGATGCGATGCGTGCATACTTCCATGCCGCCCTGCGCGAAAAGGGGAGCAAGGCGACGAAGATGATCGCGAGGATGAGAAGCAGCCATCGCACGCCGTTCATGTTT
>DATAPK010000615.1:0-7064 GCA_036265245.1 Tepidisphaeraceae bacterium
GCCTTCAACCCCAGCGACATCCCCCTCGGCAGCGTCACTCCCGGCTGAGACAAATAATCCACCAGATATTCATGAATCTGCTCCGCCGATTTGAGCGTCGGGAAGGTATCGATAAACCGAAATAGCTGAACCTTAAACCCCGCATCCTTCGTCGCCCACTCCATCAACTTATCCGACCAAAACCGCGACGAGAAAAACCCCTTGGTGTGCCCCCTCGCCCCCTCTATCAACTCCCGCCCGAGCCGTTGAGTCGATTCCTCAACCGAACCCGCCTTCTCCACCGCGGATCTATTCTTCCCAAAAAACGCCATGCAACATTATAAGCTCGCCCGACCCCAATCCACTACCGGCATAGCCACTTTCAGTGGGCTATGTCTTCACACGTTCTTCGTTGCGACCAAATCGTGACTGTTCACCCTCCCTCTGAAATCTTCTTGGCGAATCAGCTTTTGGCCTGCCCCGACGCTTTGACCACAACCGCATCCGCATCATCATCCTCGCCAATTTCGCCCACCTCACGAAAATAGATGGTGCGTTTGATGATCCCAAGCTCGACTTCAAACCATAACTGCCCGTCGCGGGCGATGACCGGCGCCAGAAGGTATTCCCCATGTTTCGCAAATTCTCTTTTGAACTGTGGAAGCATCACTGATATGCCAGGCGTCGGGTGCATTCGGCAAATCAGTGAACGCAATGTCCATTGGTCACCTTCCGTGATAACAGCTCCCACAGAGGTTGCGTGCGCTAATAAATTCAAGCGATCCGCGGAAAGATGCACCGAATAACCCGATTTCATGCCCGCAATATCCCCTTCGATCACACTGACACGAATTGCGTCAAATTCGTCTCTGTTGCTGAACTCGCCAATCCAGTTAAGGAATATCTGTTGACCAATTAAGCCGTTGCCAAACACAATGCCCATGACTGGCGGAGCTTCGCTCCCGGGATGCCACCGATAAGTAGTCGCGCTCCATTCCGCCTGCGCCCAGAGCGCGGGGTCAAAGAATGATAGTCCGGGAAGCATGTTGCTCATGTTTTGCCCTAAAATGCGCGAAATCGGACTTGCCTTCGTCGACAATCACCTGAAAACCGGCCTGTCTCCTTCGTCGCTCCGTCAAAATCATTTGCGTCAAATCGTATAAAATGAATGCAATCAATACGCCCAAAACGGGAAGCGACCATACGCTGATTTCCTTAGCCATGGTGCCCGTAATGGCTCCATCCTCCGCAACATTGGGAAAGCTGTGATATTTGATAAAGTACATCGAAGCATCCTGCGAAAGACGCCGTTGCCAATCAGCCGTCTCTTCTCCAGCGCTTGGTAAAGACAGATTGCCTGCCTTGGAATTCCAAGATATGGAAATCCAATCGCCATCAATCGTGACAAACACCGCGCCCAGCCGTAGCGACGGAACATGACCTTGATACGCGGCCAGCATCGACACGATCAAAACCGACGCCAACGCCCATAGCACCAGTCGCATACCTCGAATTTTACCACGGCTAATACGCACCCTTGGGAATCTCCACCGGCTTGGCGCCATTATTGATCTTGACGGGTTGCCATGCCGACCCCGTCGACAGCCACATCGACTGAACATCAATGTTCACATTATAGTAATGATCTAACGTAATCCCCGAATCCCCCCCCGCATATTTTGCGATCCAGTGACTACGAACCTTCCCCGCACTCGTCCCGCTCCAACCTTCCTGAACGAAGATCGCGATCTTTGACATATCATTCGTCTGACGCTCGATGCTCAAGTACCGGCGGCGCTGTAGTTCATCAAACGCTCCACGGTTGTACACTAACACGGGTGCATCATCGTTATCGTGCGCCACAAACCCGATGTAAGGCTGCGGAACGGTCGACGATTGCTTATAGGGTAAAAGGTATGCACCCGAGTTAAGCGGCCCAGCATTGCCCGGCCCCCCCACCAGAGTTCCTGCCGCAGCAATAAAACCCGGTGGCCCCGCCGAAGACGGCCCAAAAGTACTGTCACCAACGTCCAAGGTCGCATCAAACGGCGGAAGCAAGGCAGGCGTCGGCTGGCTAATCGAATTCATCGATGACATCGCCACGACAGCCTGTTGAACATTCGCCTGTAGCCGGGTCAGCGCAGCCGCACCTCGAGCCTTCGATAACCCCACGAGCACAATAGCCGTAAGGAGCGCTATAATGAATATCGTTACTCCCAATTCGACCAGCGTAAAGTGCCCCGAGGGGTCAATCGCATTTACGGGATTATTCCGACAATACAAATATTTATGCAAATCCTGCGGCGATGATGCACCGGCTTCAAAGCGGTCAAAGCTCGTGAACCTGCCGGTTTGAGGCTCATAGTATCGATGCCGCATCGATGTCATATCAAGCGCTGTCGCGCTTCCGCTCCTCGTCGATTGGGCTGTAAGCATGTTCTTTCCCTTTCTGTTCCCTATCTCATCCAGTAGGCCGGACATTTGCCGAAACTGCAATATTCTCTCTCGCCAGGCGATCGAGCGCCGCCTTACCCGCTGTTTCTTCACACGGCATGTGCGGGTATTCCTTCTCGCCAAAATACAGCTTGGTCATCAAATGCGTGATCCACATTATCGATGAACGATTAGGCCACAACTCGTAAGCTACACGCATTGTTTCCAATGCTTCGTTAAGCCGTCCGCTCAATGGGGCCAGATGCGCCGCACGCATATGCGCAAAATGTGAAAGCTCTTGTTGCGGCGCAAGTGCAAACAAGAACATCCCCTGTTCACGCTCTTTCGAATAAAGTTCCGGCGTCCATTTGTATGGCCATTCCCGGTAGTGCTCGTCTGGATGTGAATTAAGCCCACCCTCATGCCATTCGATATTGAATCGCTCCTCCGGAGCATCCCAACAACAGAAACAGTGCGCTGGCGCGAGTTTCAACTTCAGCGGGTAACCAAGTTTTCGGCCCATCGCAACCAGCAAAACCGGCAACGAAGCGCATGTGCCCGTTCGCTTCGGGCCAAGCAAACCGTGAATGAACGAGTCCGCTGGATCGTCGAAATTCTCCGGATCCGCCAACCGGGCCGGGTTATACCGGATCCCTATTTCATCGCAGAGCACATGAATCATCACCGCAATGCGAAATTCCGCCAGCGAACCGAACTTGGCACGGTTTACATGATAAGCCCCGATGCTCTTTCGCGTCGTCAGCGCAACTTGGTTCGCCCACGCATCGAGCGTTCCCAACATCGCACCGATATCCATCTCTTCCGTTCCAGGCAAACCAATCGCCGACATTAGGTTCATTTCGGCCAGTTGGTATCGCGCAGAGTCTCCCGCCGGAGAATGATCCAATAATGCATTCGCCATGCGCCTAATTTGAGAAATACCGCTGGATGGTGATTCTCTCACTACAACGGGTTGATCTTCTAATGTACACGCAGTCATTCGATCTCATTTAAAATGTGAACCCAAAGCCTACTGGTCGGCGACATCGAGTCAAGACGAATAGCATATTCTAAGCGCTCCTGGGGGTTCAGATTTGCCAGGAATAGCTACAATGACAGTCAAAATCATGTCTCTCCCCGACTTCGACAAACTCTGGAACTATTCCAACCCCGCCGAAACCGAAAAGAAATTCCTCGCCCTCCTTCCCGCCGCCGAGCAATCCACCGATCGCTCTTACCTCGCCCAACTCCTCACCCAAATCGCCCGTACCCAGGGCCTGCAAAATCGCTTCGACCAAGCCCACGCCACCCTCAACCGTGCCGAAAAATTATTAACCGACGACCTGCATCTCCCCCGCATCCGTTATCTCCTCGAACGCGGCCGAGTCTTCAACTCCTCCAGCCAACCCCTGCAAGCACTCCCCCTCTTCCAACAAGCCTACAACCTCGCCCTCGCCGAAAACCAAACCCGCTACGCCATCGACGCCATCCACATGCTCGCCATCGCCGACCCCGATCGGCACAAACAAATCGAACACAACCTCAAAGCCCTCGCCCTCGTCGACGCCAACCCCGACCAGCGCCGCTGGCTCTGGGCCCTCTACAACAACCTCGCCGAAAGCTACGCCGCCCTCCACCACTACCAATCCGCCCTCACCTACACCCTCAAGCTGTTCGACTACCAAAAAGAAACCGGCGAACCCGACATCCACACCCTCAAAGACCACGCCCGCTTCCTCCGTCTCCTCGGCCACCCCGACCAATCCCTCGCCATCATCCAACCCCTCTTCGACAAACTCGCCGCCGACCACAAAGAAGACGGCTGGATCGAAGAAGAACTCGCCGAATCTCTTCACGCATTAGACCGCCCCACCGACGCCCACCCCCATTTCGTCAAAGCCCACACCCTCCTCTCCGCCGACCCCTGGGTCCAACGCCACGACCCCGCCAAACTAAATCACCTCGCCCAACGAGCCCAACCATTGAAATAATTCCCCACCCACAAAAGCCCATGGCTCCGCCATGGGACCGCCCCCAAAACGCCCCCTTTGCAATTCCCCATCTTCCCGCTACGATGGCCAATCGCGCGCAACATGGGTTGCGCCTTCTTTTTTCGACAGATTTCGAGGGTGTCATGGCTGAAAACGAAACCGCGGTCGTAGAGCAACAGGAAGAACAAGACTACCAGTACCAGATCAAGATCGAGGATGCCGGCCCGGCCACCAAGAAGGTCACCGTCGAAATCCCCAAGGATCGCATCGATCAGGTCCTCACCGATCAATACAAAGACCTCCGCCAGAACGCCGCCATCCCCGGCTTTCGGCCCGGGCATGCCCCCCAAAAGCTCATCGAAAAGCGCTTCGCTTCCGACGTCCGCGAGCAAGTTCGCCGCACCCTCATCAGCGAGAGCTATCAGCAGGCCGTCGAAAAAAATAGCCTCAGCGTCATCGGCGAGCCCGCCTTCGACAACCCCGAAGCCATCCAGCTCAAGGACAATGAAGGCCTCAGCTATTCCTTCCAGGTCGAAGTTCAACCCGAATTCACCCTCCCCGACGTCACCGGCCTGAAGGTCAAGAAACCCAAGATCGAAGTCACCGACGAAAACGTCCAGCAAGCCCTCCAGAATCTCAAGGAGCAGCAAGGCACGCTCGTCCCCGTCGAAGATCGTGGCGTGCAGGACAAGGACTACATCATCGCCGACGTTCACATCAAGCTCGACGGCAATGTCGTCAGCCATCAGCATGATGCCCAGATCATCTCCCGCCCCGGTCGCCTCGGCGGGATCGACGTCGTCGATCTCGACAAGCAACTCGCCGGTGCCAAGCCCGGCGAAACCAAGACGATCAAAGTTCACGTCGCCGACACCCACGCCGCCGAAAATCTCCGCGGCAAGGATGTCGAAATCGAAATCGCCATCAAAGACATCAAGAAACTCGAAGAAGCCGAAATCAACGAAGAATTCCTCACCGACCTCGGCTTCAGCAACCAGCAGGAACTTCTCGACGCCCTCCGCGAGCAGATGGTCGAGCGCATCACCTTCGACGTTCAGCAGGCCATGCGCGAGCAGGTCAACAAATTCCTCCTCGAAAACACCACGATCGATCTCCCCACGAAACTCAGCGAAAACCAGGCCGACCGCGTCGTCAACCGCCGCGCCACCGACCTGATGATGCGAGGCCTGCCTCGCGAACAGATCGAAGCCAACGTCGAACGCCTCCGCCACGGTGCCCGCGAAGAAGCCATTCGCGAACTCAAGCTTTTCTTCATCCTCCAGAAGATCGCGACGGAGCAGAATGTGGATGTCGATGAAGGCCAACTCAACGGCCGCGTCGCCATGATCGCCGCCCAGCAAGGCCAGCGCCCCGAAAAGCTAAAACAGCAAATGGCCAAAGACGGCACTCTCGCCAATCTTTATGTAACGATGCGCGAGCAAAAAGCCGTCGATGTCCTGCTGGAAAAAGCCCAGATCGAAGAAGTCGATCTCCAGACCGCGACGGAAGAAACGAAGAAGTCAGAAAAATCCGAATAACAAAACCAGAATGACGAACAAATAACGAAGCCCAAATGACGAATTCCCTTTTTCGTCATTCGGATTTGGTCATTCATTCGTCATTCTGGTTTCGTCATTCGTCATTTTCCACCCCGTCATTGGTCATTAGGTAATTGGGATTTCATTGGTCATTCTGGTTTGGTCATTGGTCATTCACTGAAGGCCCTTCACTGAATCTTCGATTCAGTGAATCCCCTTCTCCGCCAGCCACCGCTCCGCATCCAGCGCCGCCTTGCACCCCATCCCCGCCGCCGTGATCGCCTGCTTATACATCGGGTCCGCCACATCCCCCGCCGCGAAAACACCTTCAACACTGGTCGTCGTCCGAAACGGATCTTTCAGCGTGATAAACCCCTGCGGATTCGTCTCCAGTTGTCCCTTCAAAAATTTCGCGTTAGGCGTATGCCCGATCGCCACAAACATCCCCGGCGCCTCAATAGTCTGCGTCTCCCCCGTCTTCAGATTCTTCACAATCGCCGCATTCATCCCCTTCTCTGAATCGCCCAGCACTTCCTCCACCGCCGAATTCCACAGCGGCGTCACCTTCGGATTCGCCAAAATCCGATCCGCCATCACCTTCGACGCCCGCAACTGCTCTCGCCGATGCACCAGATAAATCTTGCTGGCAAATTTCGTGAGATACGATCCCTCCTCCGCCGCCGAATCCCCGCCGCCCACCACAATCAGCGGCTTATTCCGAAACCGCGGCAACGCCCCATCGCACACCGCGCACGCGCTCACCCCATGATTCTTATATTTCTCCTCCGACGGCAGCCCCAGATAATTCGCGCTCGCCCCCGTTGCGATGATGATCGCATGCGCCTCAATCGTCTTTCCCTGCGTATCCTTCACCACAAAAGGCCGCCGCGACAAATCCACCGACTCAATATCCTCCGTCATAATCCGCGTGCCATAATGCTCCGCCTGCTGACGCATATTCATCATCAGCTCCGGCCCCATGATCCCCTTCGGAAACCCCGGAAAATTTTCCACCTCCGTCGTGAGATTCAGCTGCCCCAGCGGCAACGTCCCGCGCAGCCGATTTTCCTCACTCAGCGCCCCTTCATAAACCAGCGGATTGAGATTCGCCCGCGCCGCATAA
>DATAPK010000616.1:0-12208 GCA_036265245.1 Tepidisphaeraceae bacterium
CTCCATATCTGAAAGGCCTTGGAATCGAGCCGACTCTTTCGGATGGAACTCTGACGCTCGACGCAAGGCTGGGCTTGCTTGGCGGTGCGGATGGATCAGTCTCGGGATCGATCGATACGACGAACGTTGTGCTTCGCGATGCCAGTGATGAGTTGCTTGGCGTCGATGAGTTCAAGATCGATTCGATGTCGATGAGTGCAAATCAGTTGGCGCTGGGAAATATTGTGCTGCGTCATCCGCGTGGGAGGGCGCTGCGGGAGGCGAATGGGAAACTGGTGGCCGCCGGTGTGCGAATTGATCCCGCGGCGGTGATGCAGGCGATTTCTGAAAAGCCGTCGGCCAATCCCTCGACACAACCTGCGGGCGCGCCGATGGTGGCGATGCTTAAGCAGTTGCAGCTTCAAAATGCGCAGTTTCAATGGACGGACCTTGCGGTCACGCCAAATGTCAACACGACGGCGTTTGTGTCGGCGGATGTGAGTAATTTGACCATCGGCAAGCATGCTTCGCCGGGCTCGTTTAATTTAGATTTGAGCTGTGAGGGAATCATCGGTGATATGAAGATCGCCGGCCTGGTCGATGCAACGCCCGGCGCGGAATCGTTGAAGCTGGACATCAACGGCAGCGGAATTCATGGAGCGCCGATCGATGGATATCTTCCGCCGGGGTTGAAGACGACGGTTGCGGATGGGCGAATTCGCACGACGATTTTGGCTTCAAGTGATTTGCATCCGCAGGGAGGCCGGGGCGCTTGGCTGGATGTGAAGGATTTGGATTGGCGAGATGGCGATTCGACGCCGTTGATCTCGTTGGAGCTGGCACGGATAGCGGCGTCGCGAATCGATTGGCCTGGCGACGTGATTGCGATCGATGAACTTTCGCTGACGGGTCTGGAAACCAGCGCATCGCTTGGCGCGGATGGTCGCCCGCATCTGCTGGGTCTGACGACGGTGGCGGTGGCGCCGACTGTTGAGCAGAATGCGCAGCCTGCCGCTGCGATCGAGATTCCAACGGCAAATGCAAGCCAGCCCGCCGACGCCTCGGGTGAAATCGCGAAAGCCGTTGCCGATGCTCATCGGCCGATGCCGCAAATCCTTATTGGCAAGCTCGATTTGAATGTACGCCGCTTGACGCTGACCGACGGGCGCCGGCCCGCGGCCGCGCCGCTGGTGCTCAGCAACATCCGCCTGCGGAGCCCAGAACCGATTTCCATCGGGGGAAAATTTTCCGATGCGCAGCCGCCGGCCAAGATTGAATTGACGGGAACGATCGATCCGCTCGTGGGCCAGTTCACTTTAACAGCAGATGCGGCGGGGCTCGCGCGTGAGCCGGTGACGAATATCGATCTATCCGCTTCTGGAATTCGCGGCGAAGGAATTACAGCTTTGGCGCCCGAACTGGCCGATTGGATTGACGGCAGCAAGATGCAGGATGGGCGATTTCATGTGGCTGCACAGATGCGGTTGAAGTTTGATCGGCGCGGGCCTCGGGATTTTGACTTGTCGCGCGGGTTTAATGTGGAGTTGGCGGTCAAGAATCTTTCCTTCAGTGACCGGGAAGGCGGGCGAGCGCTGGCTGGGGTTGATGCGGTCGAGGCCGAGAAGATCGAAGTTTATCCGCAGGATGCGAAAGTTCAGATCAAATCGATCGAGATCACCAAGCCGATCCTTTATGCCTCGCGCGAGAACGACGGCATCCACGCGATGGGTTTGGTCATTAAATTGCCTCATGCTCCGACGACTGCTCAGGCTGCGATAACTGAGCCCGCGCCGGCTCCTGTTGTGGCACAAGCGCCTGCGACCCAACCTGCCGGCGAATTTCGGATCGATCGATTGCTCATCAGTGGGATCGATTTGCGACTGGAGGATCACGTGGTCGATCCGCCGATGGCAATCCCCGTCAATTCGCTGGATGTCGAGGTGCGTGATTTGACGACCTCGGCGCTTTATGAGGATAAGCCGATCCGATTCAACGCGGTCGCGGGTGCGGACAAGGTTTCGCTGCCGAAACATGGCAAGGGTGGGCCAACGACGCAGGAATTTGAGGATCGCGAGCTTTTTTCGCAGGTTGCGGCCAGTGGAAGCATGTCGCTTTATCCCGTGCTGCACGGTTACACCAAGACATCGATCAATGGTGTGGAACTGGGCGAATTCAAAGGCGAGGCCGGCGCGCTCGGTGTCGATTTGTCGGCGGGAATTTTCGACGCGGACATCAACACGCGGTTTCACGATGAAGGATCGCTCGATCTGCAATCCAAATTCGTCCTGACTGATCTCAAATTGACCGAGCCAGCAAACGGCCCGATTCAGACGCACATGGGTCTTTCCGCGCCGCTGGATATCGTGCTGCCGGCGCTGACCGATCCTGACGGCGGGATCACCATTCCGTTGAATGTGCCGATCCAAAAGGGAAAAGTATCCGGAGGCACGATTGTCGGCGCCGCGATTGGGGCGGTGGGCTCTGTCGCAGCGACGGCCGTTGCCAGTGTGCCGGCGAAGACAGTAAATACCGTTACGGGAATGGTCGGCTTCAATATTTTTGGTAAAGCCAAGGGCCCGACCACGATCAATATCGGATTTGAGCCGGGCGATGCGTCGCTTTCTCCGGAGCAGCAGTCGCAGATCGTGGCGTTGATCAAGCAACTTAAGGATAACAAGGACACACAGGTGACGTTACGGAGCAATCTCGGGGGCGGTGATCAGTCGATGAGCGAGGGGCGCGCCAATCCCACGCCTGCGGATTGTCTGGCGCTGGCGAGCAAGTTGCGCACGGAGCGCGCGGAGTTGGCGTCGCAGCGATCAGCGCTGGCTGCCCACGCGACCGCCGAGCTTGCGTCATCGTCAGGCACTTCCGAGGCAACGCTCCAGCAAATCCGCCAACTCGATCTTCAGATTGCGCACGCCGACGATGCGATGGATCATCTCTTCGATCTGTTGCGGCCCGGCGCATCCCGGCAGGCCACTCGCCGCACTCGCGCTGCTTGTCTGGAGATTGCGGAGAGACGTTTGAAGATTGTGGACGATGCGTTGCTTGCGGCGAATCTGCCTGATGCGAGGGATCGTATTAACAGGATCAACGCCACGTTTAATCCCACTGAAGATGATGCGGGTGGGGCGGTGAATGTGACGGTTATTCAGAAGAAACGGGAGCAGTAAGATTTTTGAAGAGTGCGTTGGCAACGTTTATAGCGGCCCCGCTTGCGGGGCGTGTCTGGCCACACGTCGCGAGCGACGCAGCTAAACGTGGGAAAAATCGATTCATGTCGATCGGGTGCTTGATTCGCCTGCTAATCCTGCGAGGCTATAATTCACGCATCCCCACCTATGCCGCCGTCACACTCGTCAACCTCCCTGCGCATTTTGGTCGTTGATGACGAGATCAATATCCGCAAGACGCTGACCATCTCGCTTGAGACGGATGGGCATCAGGTTGTGGCGGTGAGCAATGGTCGCGATGCACTGGCGGAAGCGGCGCGGCAGTCGTTTGATCTGGCGTTTGTTGATCTCAAGCTCGGATCGACTTCGGGATTGGATTTATCCTCCGAGTTGATCGCACAATCTCCCTGGCTGCGCGTGGTAATCATCACGGCCCATGGTTCGATCGATAGCGCTGTCGAAACCATGAAGCGCGGGGCAGCGGATTATTTGACTAAGCCTTTTACGCCTGCACAGGTGAAGCTGGTGACTGAGCGCGTTGCGCGAATACGCACGCTGGAGCAGCAAGTGGCGGGCTTGGAAGCAGCTCTGGGGCAACCTGAATCGGAGATCGTCCTCAAGAGCGACAGCCTGCCGATGCAGCGCGCGATCAGCCTTGCGAGGCAAGTGGCAACAAGCGAAGCCACCGTGCTGATTCGCGGCGAAAGCGGCACCGGCAAGGGAGTGATCGCCCGCGCTATTCATGGCTGGAGCACGCGGGCGAGCAAACCATTTGCAACGGTTTCCGCGCCAACGCTTTCGGCGCAATTATTGGAGAGCGAATTGTTTGGCCATGCCAAGGGCGCATTCACAGGCGCGATCCGCGACAACCCGGGCCGTATCGCAGCCTGCGACGGCGGCACGCTGTTTCTCGATGAGATCGGCGATATGCCTTTGGCGTTGCAACCTAAGCTGCTGCGCTTCGTGCAGGATCGCGTCTATGAACGGGTTGGCGAGGCGACCACTCGCCGTGCCGATGTGCGCATGATCACCGCCACCAACGTCGATCTTGATGAGGCAGTGCGCGCGGGAACATTTCGGGAGGATTTATTTTATCGAATTAAGGTGATTCAGATCGATATCCCGCCGCTGCGCGAGCGCGCGGAAGATGCGGTTTCGCTCGCGACGCAATTTTTTTCGCAGCTTAGCGCAGGCAAGACGATTTTGGGATTCAGCGACGAAGTTCAGGATGCGTTTCGCAAGTATGCGTGGCCGGGCAATGTGCGCGAGCTGCGAAATGTCGTGGAACGCGCGGTGATTCTCTGCCAGACGGAAAAGATCGGCATCGAGCATCTGCCGGAAAATTTCAAACCATCCGAAGCAGCCACGCCACAGGTTGGAGATGCAGTTTCGCTTGATAGCTTGGAGGAGCTTCACATCCGCAGAGTGCTGGCGCGCACTAAATCGCTGGATGAGGCGGCCGAGGTGCTGGGGATCGACGTCGCGACCCTTTGGCGGCGACGCAAGAAGTATGGCATTTAAGCGGTGTGCCAAACCGCAAGCGGTGGGGGATGTCGTGCAGAATACGGGCCGCATTTGTTCCCGATCGTGCAGTTTGCAATGCCTGCCTCCATAAAAACGGCTAAAATCGTACGGCAGACCTTGCAATGCCAATTATTGGATTGGCATTCACTTCGCTTCCATACCGAGGGACAATATGTTCGGCTTAAAGCAAAAACTGATCTTGGGGTTTGGCGGCTTGCTGGCGATCTTGTTGCTGGTAAGCGGCCTTGGGATTGCGGTGATGCGTCAGCATCGTTATGCGCTCGATACCTTCCTGGTCGAGAATTGGCGAAGTGTTGAGTATGGCCAGAACATGATCGATACGCTCGATCGACTCAATGACAGCGCCAAATCAGCGGCCGATGAACATCAGAATAATCCAGCCTCTGCTTCAAAGGCCCTGGCGGATTTCGACAACAATCTCGACGCGGAAATTCATAATATCACGTTGCCGGGCGAAGGGGATATCGTCGCGCAGCTAACGGCGGCGTGGTCTGGGGTTGATTTGGGCGGCAAGAAAGTCTCTTCTGATTCTTATCGCGAAGCCTATTTGAAGTTGACGGCGCAGGCGGCTTCAGTGGCTGAACGTCGCGACGCATATGCGGTAGTTCAACGGCTTTCGCTGCACGTGAAAGCGGCGGCGCAGGCGATCGTCAAGCTCAATCTCAACAACATGACGCCGGTTGAAGGGAAGATCAAAGAGCTTTCCGATGAATCGACTCGTCTGATGATTTTACTTGCGGTGCTTGGCACGGCGCTGGCGGCGATTTTCACCGCGTTTGTCGGACGATCGATTCTCAAGCCGCTTCAAACTGTCACCAAATCGATTCGCGAGATCGAGCAGGGCAATCTCGATCTGGTGGTGCAGGTGAAATCGCGCGACGAGCTGCGCCAGCTTGCCGAGGCGTTCAATTCGATGGCCGCCAAACTGCGCGAATTTCGGCGAAGCGACCAGGCCAAGCTCATTCGCACGCAGCGCACGACACAGTTGGCCGTCAACAGCCTGCCCGACGCGATTGCGATCATCAATCCCGACGGCATCGTCGAGCTTTCCAATCACAATGCGCAAAAACTCTTCGGGCTTGCACCCGATGCGCCGATTTCAGGCGCTCGCCAGCAGCAACTGACCGAACTCTTCAACCAGGCGTCCCGCGAACAGCGGCCTTCGCAACCGAAGGGATATGAATCGACGATCGAAGTTTATGATGAATCCGGCCAGCTTAAATATTTCCTGCCGCATGCGATTCCGATTTCTGGTGCCGACAAAAATCTTCTGGGCATCACCCTTGTGATGGCGGATGTGACAAATCTTCGCCGGATCGATGAGATGAAGAGCGGATTGGTGTCAGTCGTATCGCACGAGCTGAAAACGCCGCTCACGTCGATTCGCATGGCGGTTCATCTTCTCTTGGAAGAACGTGTTGGCCCGCTTACCGCAAAACAGATCGAACTGATGCTGGCGGCGCGGGATGACAGCGATCGTTTGCAGGGAATCATCGAAGATCTGCTCGACATGGGCCGTTTGGAATCCGGGCGTGCGAATCTTGAGTTGCATTCCGAGCCGGCCGAACGATTGGTGTCCGATGCGGTGACGCCGATGGAGCTGGCGTTTCATGATAAGGGAATTGCGTTAAAGATCGACGTGCCTGCGGAAACGCCGCCGGTGCTGGCCGATCCTGCGCGGATAGATCATGTGTTTTCCAATCTGCTGAGCAATGCACTCAAATTCACCAGTTCCGGAGGACAGGTGTTAATCGGCGCGCAAGCGAGCGAGAACGAAGTTTGTTTCTCCGTCGAAGATACCGGTATTGGGATTCCCGCGGAATTCATCGGGCGAATATTCGATCGCTTTTATCGAGTGCCGCGCGCCGATCAGCCCGCCGGCGCCGGCCTTGGCTTGGCGATTGCAAAAGAAATCGTCGAAGCGCACGGCGGCCAGATCGCCGTCCAAAGCAGCGATGGTCGTGGCAGCCGATTCAGCTTTACGCTTCAGCGAGCGGATCGTCCTCCAAATAAAAATCGTGAGGTGTCCAATGAAACCAGCCTCCATACTTCTAACGGACGATGAGACCAGTATCCGATTGATGCTTCGCACTGCGTTGGAATCCGACGGTTATGACATCGTCGAAGCCGGCAATGGCCGCGATGCGATTGATTCGATTCGCCGCCATAAACCTGATCTGGTTCTGCTTGATTTGAATATGCCGGTGCTCGACGGCATGGCGGTGCTGGAGCAGATGAAAACCTGGCCGCCGGAAGCTCGGCCGCGTGTAGTGATTCTGACGGCATACGGATCGATCCCTGCCGCGGTGAAAGCAACGCGACTGGGTGCCTTGGATTTTCTTGAAAAACCGATCACGCCGAGCGAGCTGCGGGAAACGGTCAAAAGCGTGCTGAACGAGCCGCTGCTCGATTCCCCGCCGGTGATTTCTGATCCTCAGGTGGATTACGAGGAAGCCTTGAATCGTATCCGCCGGGCGATGCGTTCCGAGGACTTTGCCAGCGCTGAATCGTTGCTGATGAAGGCGTCGGATCGTAAAGAAAAACCGACCGCCGATTATTTCAATCTGCTCGGCGTGTTGTATGAGGTGCAGCGCAGATGGCGGCTTGCGAAGAAATGCTACGGCAAGGCTATCCGCGCCGAAAAAAGTTACGAGCCCGCGCAGGCCAACATGCGCCGCATTTACGAGTTGTACACCTTTGGCCGAAGCAAGCAGGCCGTCCTGCTTGGCGATGAAGAAACGTGCGAAACAGGAGCGAACCCATGATCGATTTTATTTTTGTACTTGCCGGCGTGGTGTTTTTCGGCGTGGGCATTCTTTACGTCCACGCGAGTGAAAAGCTCTAAACCGCTTGCGGCTTGGTGGATCAGAAAGTTGACGTCGTGGATTCGCGAAGCCGCAAGCGGCGTGAATATCACAGGAATCAAAACATGGAAAACGCAATTGTCGGAATCGTCGCACTTGGATTGATTGTCTACCTTTTCTGGACGTTGATTCGTCCGGAAAGTTTTTGAAGGTTGAATTATGACCGCTTCAGGATGGATACAACTTGCACTCTACATCGGCGTTTTGCTGTTGATAACCAAACCGCTGGGCGCATACCTGGTTCGCGTGCTCGATCCGCAACGCGGCGGCGGCACGTTTCTCGATCCCGTTCTCGGATGGTTCGAGCGGATTTGCTATCGGATTCTGCGCGTCGATCCCAGGCAGGAGCAAAACTGGAAAGGCTATGCCGTCGCGATGCTGATTTTCAGCCTGGTGTCGATGCTGCTGACTTATGGCATTCTTCGCCTGCAAACGCATCTGCCTCTGAATCCGCAGCAGATGGCGAATGTGCCGGATGCGCTCGCTTTCAACACCGCCGCCAGCTTCACGACCAACACCAACTGGCAAAGCTACGGCGGCGAATCGACGATGTCCTATTTCAGCCAGATGGTTGCGCTGGCGGTGCACAATTATTTCTCCGCCGCCGTCGGCATCGCGATCGCCGCGGCCTTGATTCGCGGCATCGCCCGCGATCGCTCCGGAACGGTCGGCAATTTCTGGGTGGATCTCGTTCGCGTGCATCTTTATCTCCTGCTTCCGATTTGTATCCTCTTCGCGCTCTTCCTCGTGTCGCAGGGGATCATCCAGAATTTCAAACCTTACACGACCTTTGCAACGGTCGATCAATCGGCCGCCGTATCAACCACGCAGCCTGCGCAGCAAATCATCGCGCAGGGCCCGGTTGCTTCGCAGATCGCGATCAAAATGCTTGGTACTAACGGCGGCGGTTTCTACAACGCCAACGCGGCCCATCCGTTTGAAAATCCCACGCCACTCAGCAATTTCATTCAGATGTTGTCGATCTTCGCGATTCCCAGTTCTCTGACGTATTACCTTGGTCGAATGGTCAAAAGCCAGGCCCACGGCTGGGCCGTGTGGGCTGCGATGTTCGCGATGTTTCTCGCAGGCGTACTCGTCTGCTGGGGCGCGGAAACATCGGGAAATCCCAGACTAAAAGAGCTTGGCGTGGATCCAGCGACGACTGCCATGGAAGGCAAAGAGGTCCGCTTCGGCGTTTTTAATTCCGCGCTCTTCGCGACCATCACCACCGACGCCTCCTGCGGCGCCGTGAATTCGATGCACGATAGCTTCACGCCGCTGGGTGGACTTGTCCCGCTATTCAACATCCAAACCGGCGAAGTGATTTTTGGCGGGGTCGGTGCGGGAATGTACGGCATGCTGATCTTCGTCGTGCTGGCCATCTTCATCGCCGGGCTGATGGTTGGCCGCACGCCTGAATATCTCGGCAAAAAAATCGAAGGCTACGACGTTAAATGCGCCGTTCTCGCGATCCTCGCGCCAAGCTTGTGCATTCTCGCTCTGACAGCATGGTCATCCATCACCGATTGGGGGCTTGCCGGCTTAAATAACTCCGGCCCGCACGGATTCAGCGAGTTGCTTTACGCTTTCACCTCCGGGGCCGGCAACAACGGCAGTGCTTTCGCCGGCCTGACTTGCACGCCGACCAGCGGCGACCGTCATTACAACATCGCCCTCGCTTTCGACATGCTCTTTGGCCGCTTCTTCATGATTATTCCGTTGATGGCGCTGGCTGGTCATCTCGCCGCCAAGAAAGTCGTCCCGCAAAGCGCGGGCAGCTTTCCGGTCGGCGGCGCAACCTTCGCCGTCTTGCTTGTCGGCACTGTCGTTATCGTCGGCGCTCTCACATTCTTACCCGCGATCGCGCTTGGCCCCGTCGTTGAGCACTTCATCATGCACGGCGGCACACAAACGTTCTAAAGGAATTGAGTAAAGTTATGTCCACCAAAGCTCGTCCATTATTCGATCCGGAAATCGTCAAGCCTGCGATCATCGCCAGCTTTAAGAAGCTGAATCCGGTTCACATCTGGAAAAACCCCGTGATGTTCGTCACGGAAGTCGGTGCCGCCGTCACCACGCTCGATCTGTTCTTCACGAAATCTCATAGCTTTGTCTTGCAAATCACGATTTGGCTTTGGTTCACGGTGGTTTTTGCCAATTTCGCCGAAGCGATGGCCGAAGGTCGCGGCAAAGCGCAGGCGGATACACTGCGTAAGAGCCGCACAAAAAGCGTCGGCAGGAAGATCATGCCCGATGACTCAATCCAGACCGTCCCCGCCGAGTCGTTCCGCAAAGGCGATCTCTTTATCGTCGAAGCCAACGAACTGATCGTCGCCGACGGTGAAATCATCGAAGGCGCCGCCAGCGTGAACGAATCCGCCATCACCGGCGAATCTGCGCCTGTCATCCGCGAAGCTGGCGGCGATCGCTCCGCTGTCACCGGGGGCACGACTGTTCTTTCCGACATGATCAAAGTGCGCGTCACCGCCAACCCCGGCGAAAGTTTTATGGATCGCATGATCGGCCTAATCGAAGGCGCCAAACGCCTGAAGACGCCAAACGAAATTGCACTTTCGATCTTGCTCAGCGCCCTGACGATCATCTTCATCGTCGTCTGCATCACGCTCAAACCGTTCTCGAAATACGCCGGGCCAGATGTCAATGCCGCCGTCACCATCAGCGTGCTTGTCTCACTGCTTGTTTGTCTCATCCCCACCACGATCGGCGGCTTGCTCAGCGCCATCGGCATCGCCGGCATCGATCGCATGGTGCAGCACAACGTTCTTGCAATGAGCGGCAAAGCGGTGGAAGCGGCGGGGGATGTGGATGTCCTTCTTCTCGACAAAACAGGAACCATCACCCTCGGCAACCGTGAAGCCGCAGAATTCATCCCCGCTCCCGGCGTTTCGTCCGAGGAACTCGCCGATGCTGCGCAACTTTCGTCTCTTGCAGATGAAACCCCCGAAGGCCGAAGCGTCGTCATTCTCGCGAAAAAGAAATACGGAATTCGCGGCCGGGAAATTCATGAAATGCCCCACGCCGAGTTCGTTCCATTCACCGCGCAGACGCGCATGAGCGGATTGAACTTCAACGGCGACGTCTATCGCAAAGGCGCCGCCGACAGCGTGCGAAAATTTGTGGCAAGTGGCGGGGCGGCGTTTCCTGCTGAGATCGATCAAGCGGTCGATAAGATCAGTCGCGCCGGCGGCACGCCGCTGGTCGTCGCCACTGCCAAAAAAGCGCTCGGCGTGATCTATCTTAAAGATATTGTCAAAGGCGGTTTACCCGATCGCTTCCAGCGTTTCCGCGCGATGGGAATCAAAACTGTCATGATCACTGGCGACAATCCTCTTACCGCCGCCGCCATTGCAAAAGAGGCCGGCGTCGATGATTTCCTCGCCCAGGCGACACCCGAGGACAAGCTCGCACTCCTTCGCCGCGAACAAGCCGCCGGCCATCTCGTCGCCATGACCGGCGACGGCACTAACGATGCCCCCGCCCTCGCGCAAGCCGATGTCGGCGTTGCCATGAACACCGGCACGCAAGCCGCCAAGGAAGCCGGCAACATGGTCGATCTCGACAGCAATCCCACCAAGCTCATCGAAGTCGTCGAAATCGGCAAACAACTGTTAATGACTCGCGGCGCGCTCACGACATTCAGCATCGCCAACGATGTCGCCAAATATTTCGCGATCATCCCCGCGATGCTCGTCGGCGCTTTCCCGCAGATCGCGCCGCTCAACATCATGAAGCTGGGCACGCCCAATAGCGCGATCCTCAGTGCCGTTATCTTTAACGCCGTCATCATTATCCTTTTGATTCCGCTCGCACTGCGCGGCGTGAAGTTCCGCCCCGCGCCGGCCGTCGAAATCCTTCGCAGAAACCTCCTGGTTTACGGCCTGGGCGGAATCATTGCGCCGTTCCCCGGAATCAAGCTTATCGATCTGATCGTCCATAACCTTCTGCACGTGGCATGAAATGGAGTCTGCTGTGAAATCGAATATTGTCAAAGATCTCTGGGCCTCAATCGCCGCGACGGTTGTTTTGACAATCGTCTGCTGCGGCGTTTATCCGCTGATCGTTTGGGGCCTTTCCCAGGCGATTTTCCCCGGCAAGGCCAACGGCTCACTTGTCTCAAAAGACGGCTCGATCACCACTGTCGAAGCCGATGCTGTCGGCTCATCGTTGCTCGGCCAAAACTTCTCCGCTCCGCAATATTTTCATCCGCGCCCCAGCGCCGCCGGTAATGGATACGATGCCTCGAATTCCAGCGGTACGAACCTCGGCCCGCTCAGCGACAAGCTCATCAACGGAATCCACGGCAGCAAAAATCCCGACGGCACGCCAAACCCCTCTGCCGATTTTGACGGCGTGAAAGATCTTGTTGCCCAATATCGCAAGGAAAACAATTTATCTGACACCACGCTCATCCCCGGCGACGCCGTCACTCGCAGCGGAAGCGGTCTCGATCCGCATATCAGCCTGCAAAACGCCCAACTGCAAAAGAATCGCATCGGCCAGGCGCGCGGCATTACTTCCGAACAAGTTCAGGCATTGATCGATTCGCATACCGACGGCCCTGATCTCGGAATCCTCGGTGATCCCGGCGTGAACGTACTGGCATTGAACCTGGCGCTCGATGCA